>DUJB01000033.1 GCA_013330055.1 Nitrosopumilaceae archaeon | reverse complement strand
ACCATCCAGATTTTCTCTTTAGATTATGCCAATGTAGCTCAGCCTGGCTAGAGCATCTGACTTGTAATCAGAAGGTCGAGGGTCCAAATCCCTTCATTGGCTTTTATCATTACAGACAAAGTTAAGTAACAAACACGTAGAAAGAAAACATGTATCTCGGATATGTTTTGATAAACTGTGATCTTGGAACAGAAGAATACGTCCTAGAAGAGCTTAAACGAATTCCTCAGGTAAAATATGCACATGTTACCTTCGGCTCTTATGATATAATAGCTGAAATTCATGCTAAAACTCAAGATGATTTTGATAAAGCAGTTTCACATGGGATAAGAAACATTTCAAGAGTGATAAGCACCATGACTCTTAAAGTAGTAAATCCCGAAGGATAATTATAGAAGAAACGAAATCAAACTGGAATTGGCAAACATAGAATACATCGGAACTGTTTGGGCAATAAACCACGGATTACCAGAGCCATTGCTTAACCATTGCATAAAGAAACTAGTGGATCATGGAATCAAAAAAGAAGACATTAAAATGACTGATGCCCCAGAAGATGTCCAAGTAGGGACTGTTGTAGTCGATATATGGCCATATCATCTAGAAGTGGGACGTGTTCGCACGGTTAGAAATGATTCCTTCATCAGTGGCAGTGTTATGATAATTGAGTTAAAAGCAGACGCCAGTGGAACCTATATCGATTAGAATAGATTTATTTCAGATATAAAAAAAATCTTGATGTGAAGAAAAAACCTGTACAATCAAGTAAGAATGGATTGTATTTTGTCATCATAATAGGCATAGCAATAATTGGACTCGTGGTTGGAGTAAGTTACTATATTGATCAGGCAAAGATTTCTGGCCAGAGATTTGGCAATAGTCTTGAACAAATTCAATCAGACCTTAAAAAAGAGACCTCCGACTATGAATCAAGAAAGACAATCTGGCATGATGGTAGATTGACAAAGGATGAGATACTAAAAATTTCTGAAACTCATCTGATAGAACTAGAAAAGATAGCTGAAAGATACGATAAACTGAAACCACCGCAAGCTTTTACCTCAGCAGTAGAACTTTTCAAACGCTCAACACAAACACAGTTGGAGAGTGATAAACTCTTAAAAAAATGGATAGAGACAGGCGACAACTCTACAAAGATTAGATCAGATGAGATCATGCAACAATCGTTTGAATATGAAACTAGTGCATTGGCTTCATATAATACGGCAAAAAAAGGTTATACACCATAAGTTATTTAATCAGGAATCACAGGATGAATTGTTTGATGAAGCTTCTTCTCATAGGCATAGTTTCATTATCACTTACATTTTCTAGCACATGGGCGCAAGTTTCAATAGTAAATGATCAACAATATGTTAATGAAGGAACATTACATGTAGTTGGTGAAATCGAGAATAACACTCTAGTTCCCTTAAATCAAATTGTTGTTACTGCTACATTCTATGACATTCGTGACGAAATTCTTGATACCACATACACCAATTCTATTCTTGGAACAATAATGCCAGGAAAAAAAGGCCCATTTGATTTGATCTTTACCGATAAAATAATTCCTCAAATTTATCGATATTCACTTTATATCGAATACAAACCAGCAGATCCTAAAACAGAGTCACTTGAAATATCATCATCGAATACCAAAAGCGATATACTTGATAATTTTATTATAAGCGGTACAATAACAAATCATGATAAAAAAACTGCAAATACCATAGCCGTTATCACAACTCTATATGACAAGGATGGCAAGGTTGTCGCTGCAAGTAAATCGCACATAGAACCAGAATATCTCAGAGCAGGTGGGATTACCCCATTTCTTGTATCTGTACATGATAAAGATCAGTCACAAAAAGCAGTAGACTATTCTCTCATGGTGGAATCAGAAGAGTATACTGCTGTTCCAGAATTTCCACTTGGTTCCGGAATAATTCTATCATTATCTGTTCTATCATATATCATTCTTACAAAAAAACCAAAAAATTTACAACAATCCCTTTTCGTGTAAAGAATTCAAAGAGATTTCAAGTTCAGCAAGCAAAAGTTTTTTCTCTAATGATACTGGAGCATTGAAATGAATTGGAAAGGTAATACTTAACATGTCTGTGTCAGTGTGCGAGACTTGAATTTTATGATCAGAACTTTTTTGATTTAAAATAAAATCTTTCCATTTTGAAATACGATCTTTGACATCATCAATACGTCGTTGTAGATAATCTAGTCCAATTTCTTGATCATTAAAAACTTCAAATTTTATCATTGGCACCATTAGAAATCCACCTAGAATTTTTTCATGTTTTTTATGCATCTCTTCTATTATTTCACTTATTTTATGTTCAGGAAAGATATCACCGTATGAGGGATCAAAATACCCAGCAATGTTTTTATTTTCATCAAATATCTTGAAATAGCCTTCTTCACGTTCTAGTTTCCATTGCATGAGTTACATGCCAAACCTACCAGTTAATAATTTTAAGAAAGTTTAGGTAGCGTGACAAGACATTTGCCACAAAAATAGTCTTTTCCTGTATTAAAGATGGTAGAATTTTTGCATTCAGGGCATGACTTGTTAATTCGGTTGATTTCAATTGGCATGACACCAAGTTTGCGATCTATCTAAAAAGAAACTGGGTCAACATTATGTTATCAAATTCTCTAAAATCAACCATTATAAAGCATAGTTACAAACCGAAGTTCATTGATCCTTCATCCATCAATTATTGATTTTATTGAAAATCTAATCAATTATTACATAAGTGAGGCATCCTCGTACAAGCAAATTGCACAAATCTACACAGATGATGAAAAAGACATCACTGCAACAACACTTGGGATCATTATTGGTTGTGTATATTCAGGGTTTTTACAAACATACAAAAACCAACGACAGAATCCGAGTCTAGAAGACACACAAGAATTCAATGACATCATGAAACACAGAGCCGCAGACATAAGAAAAGCAATACTTGCTTCCAAATGATAATACGCTAGAGATAAATTCTGACTATTTTAATGAAAAATAATGTCAGAAATTATTCAATATAAAATACAACAGCTAGTTGACAATGGTCAGACCGTGCAGGTTTCGCTTGTTGAAGACATACAGCTTGAACCAATTTCACAAAAGCAATTAATGTTTGATGCAATAAACAAAAAGATAGATCCGGAATTAAAGGAACAAATACTCCCTCTAATTGAGGCAATCATGCAGTCACAACCAACTATTGCAGTAAAAAGCTATGATAAGACGGCAATAACTATAACCATGCCAAAGCGAAGATATGAAAGAATGGGCAGTCCTCGCGTTGGAGAAAAATTAGAAATTAATTTTAAAAAGATTTCTTAAAGTAATTTTTCAATTTCAGACATTGAATATAATGGTAAAGAACATGTAAAGTCTTTACAAATATACACCGTTGTTTTATTTTTATCAAATTTCTTTCCTAAAAAATAGTGAAATTTTTTCAATTCATCAAGATATTCTTCTTTTGAAATGGTTACAAGTATTGATTCAGGAACAAATTTCTTTGTCAGATCATCATAGATCTCTCTATCATTTGTGTTTAGTATTGTGATTTCAGTTGGTTTTTGAATGTAGAGATATATCGTATTGAGAAGCTGTCCAAAACCAAATGGGTTTTCTGCAGCCATCATAGACAATGATTCCATAATCTTTGTAGAGACTTCAAGAAATCTTTTGTCTTGTGTAAGATGATATAATTTCAGAAATATATGTGCTGCAATTGAGTTGCCCGATGGTAACGACAGGTCATAGGTGCTTTTTGTACGAATAATTAATTTTTCGTGATTGTCGGCAGTAAAAAAGAAATTATTTTCCTTCGGATCCCAAAAATGTTCTATTAGATAATTTGCATGTTGTATGGCAAGTTGGAGGTGGTTTGCACATGGATCTACTTCAAAAACATCCAAGAGTGCATTTACAAAATATGCATAATCATCAAGATAGGCCTTTAGTTTTGCTTGACTGTCTTTGTACGTTCGTAAAAGCTCACCATTTATTGTTAATCTTTCTTCAATGAATTTAATACAGTTTTTTGCTGCTTGTAAAAATATTTCATGACCACTTATTCTATATCCTTTTGCAAACGCAGATATCATCAAACTATTCCAACTAGTGAGAATTTTTTCATCCTTTCCTGGTGCCATTTTCTTTATTCGTTCAGCTAAAAGTTTTTCTGATGAGCGTTGTATTGCATCACTTATCTCATCTTCTGTTTTCCCATATTGAAATGCTACTGTAGATGTTCTAATGTTGTTGTTTAGAATATTTTGTCCTTCAAAATTTCCACCATCAGTAACATCATAATAAAGACAAAAAATGTCTGCATCCTTTCCTGTAATTTCCTGGATATGATTTTTGTTCCAAACATAATACTTTCCTTCCTCACCTTCCGAGTCTGCATCTTGTGCAGAGTAAAATCCGCCTTCGGGCGAGGTCATCTCACGCAATACATAATGAAGTGTCTGATTTACTACCTCAAGATATTTTGGATCTTTTGTAATCTGGTATGCTTCAGCATATACCACAGGCAATAAAGCATTATCATACAGCATCTTTTCAAAATGGGGTACAAGCCATCTTGAATCTGTTGAATATCTATGAAATCCACCTCCAAGTTGATCATATATTCCACCATTAGCCATTTTCGTAAGAGTTTTAAAAACAAATTCTTGGAATTTTGAGATACTTGAAAGTTTCGAATATCTTAACATAAATGAGAGGTTAGATGCATTTGGAAACTTGGGCGCATTACCAAATCCTCCATTTATTGGATCACCCATCTGAAGCAAATTAATGGCTGCTTCATCTAGGATTGATTTATCAATCTTTGATTTTGTTATGTTTGATTCTGTTTTTTGTAAAACGGTCATGAAGTTATTTGCAGCAGCTTCAACATCAGATGGTTTTTCTTTGTATTCTTGTGCAATCTGATTCAATAAACTACCAAATCCTGGCTTGCCATAGCTGTCAAGAACTGGAAAATATGTTCCTACGTAGAATGGTTTTTGCTCAGGGGTAAGAAATACACTTAGTGGCCATCCACCACTACCAGTAACTAATTGACAAACNNAAATTCTCATTCATTATCTGCGCAATGTCCTCACTTTCAAATGATTCATGAGCCATGACGTGGCACCAATGACATGCACTGTAGCCTACGCTTAGAAAAATTGGTTTGTTCTCATCCTTTGCTTTTTTTAGTGCCTCTTCCCCCCACGAATACCAGTCAACTGGATTGTAGGCATGTTGTAATAGATATGGACTTGTCTCTTTAATCAGATTATTAGCTTGCATCATAAACAAAGTGTTACTTGTCTATTTGTATGTAATTCAATTGTTAAATAAAAGCAAGATTTCCTTCAATCATGAATTGCAGGAGATGCCATCACATTGATCATGCGCATGAGACTTTGAAAAATAGCCCTTCGCTGTTACAAGCTGGAAAATGTCTAATTCCAAACTGCACTTGCAAGCAATATCTTGACATTATAGAAGAAATCGATGAAGAACTACTTTAGATATACAAACAGTATAGCCATTCCTGGTTTTGGCTCGCTCAGTTTGTCTCCAGTACTATTCCCAATTTCAGCTGTCTTTGATTTCATTTCTTCAAATTGTTTTGTCTTTTCATTCATCATATTATCTGAAAAGAATGGGTCATCATGTAATGCTAAAAGGAGTAGACCAATAGCTGCAAGCGAACCGGCTACTGCAACCATAGACCAGCCTACTGCTCTATAATTATGAGGCTCTTTCATTTGTTTCAAAACAACGAAGTCCTGAATTTAATCTTTTATTCATCTTTTATTGATATATCATCACATCACGCATTTGGTCTTAATATCGCTTCTTTAAAATGATGAATTGACTTTGTTTTCTACTTTAAAGATCTGCATCATGAGTAAATCCATTCCCTTTTTGATGTGTTCAAGTTCATTTAGCGAGTGAATCTGAGTTTCTGCAAGTACACGTAAAACACTAATTATTGATTTTTGAACACTATCTGTTGTAGATACCTCAAGAGCATTTAGTCGTGATAATACAATGTCTAAATCTTTTTGTGCCTTCTGTCCTTTTGATTCAGATTTTGACATATAGATAATTTTCCGTTATATTATATGAAGATAATCTAAATCTAATTAGGAATCTAATTAGNNTTCGGATTCTAGGACTTTGTCAGTCATTCCTGAGATGGCTTTTTCAATTCTTGTGAATTGTCCTGTTATTTTTTTATCTACTCGCCCTTTTGCACTTGCTTTAATTACTTCTAGTCCCATCTTTATCTCAGTTAGATATTCAAGAAATTCAAGTGACTTGTATCTTATTGGATCTGTAGATTCTTCACTATGAGATGATTTGTATTGTAATGGAGCTTTGTCATTTAGGTTTACTAGCATCTTCAACAAATCATTTGCTTCTTCTAGCTGCATTTGAGTTATTTTTGGAATGCAACTATTAAAACCCGGTCTCCCAAAAATGAAAATCAGTCCTTTTTAAGATAGAGTTAAAGGATATGTGATAAAATCAAATTTTGTGATCAAAGAAAAACTGGACACACTTGGAATTACGCTTCCTACTCCTCCAAAACCAGCTGGCTCTTACATACCAGTAGTAAGAACAGGCAATCTTGTTTTTGTCTCTGGCCAGATTCCAATAAAGGATGGCAAGATACTGTATTCCGGCAAAGTAACAAAAGATTTGTCAATAGAAGACGCACAAAAAGGTGCACGATTGTGCGCAATAAACGCTCTTGCACAACTAAATTCTGAATTTGGGAATCTGGAAAAAATCTCGAAAATTGTTCGTGTGTCTGGTTTCGTAAATTCTCCTCCAGAATTTACCGAACAACCAAAAGTAATTAACGGTGCATCGGATTTACTTTTTGAAATTTTTGAAGAGAAAGGACAGCATACTAGGGTTGCAGTCGGAGTATCAAGCCTTCCACTAAACTCTGCTGTAGAAATAGATTTGATAGTTGAAATTACCTGAGTTTTCTAACATACACTACCCACATCTACGTGCTTAACGAGCTAATTCTTTTGCTTTTTTCATGTTTCCAGTGTCATCACGTCTTTCATCTATTGGTGTTTCCATAATGATAGGAATTTTTTTTGCATTGGCAAATTTTATGAATTTACTAAGACCAACATTCCCAATATGACCAAGACCTATATGCTCATGCCTGTCAATGTTGCACCCTATTTGTCCTTTTGAATCGTTTAAATGAATTAACTTGATGTGTTTAACACCAATTATTTCATCAAATTTTTCAAGTGTCAGACAAGCAGTCTTTTCTGTTCGCAAGTCATATCCTGCAGCAAAGGCATGACAAGTGTCAAAACAAATTCCAAATCTGTCCAAGGGCTTTAGTTTAAAGAAAATAGAAGCAATCTTTTCAAATTCAGATCCAACACTATTTTTAAACCCCACGTTATTTTCAAGAAGGAAAGTGACATCGTGTGGCGTTTCCTTTGCAGCTTTTGTAAATGCCTTGACAACTGTGTCTATTCCTTTCTCCTCACCTAACCCTTTGTGGCTACCAAGATGAGCTACAAGGTATGGGATTCCAAGTTTACTGCATCTTTTTGCCTCATCAATTAATGATTTTAGTGATCTGGTAAAAGGTACTGACTCGGGAGAAGAAAAGTTTGGCAAATATGGCATATGAGCAGCCGTTGCAAGCCTATCAATTTTGCTTGTGTCTAGTCTCTTTTTGAAATTCGTAATATCGTTTTTTAAAAGTGGTTTTGAGGACCAACCTCGCGGATTTCTTGTAAAAATCTGAAAAGCAGTGCATCCCATAGCAACGGCATTATCGATTGACTTATCGAGACCATTTGCAATAGAAACATGCATTCCAATCTGCATAGAAAGTAATTTGTTTAATGATGGTTTAAATTTCTATTGCTTGTCTAGCAAATCAATCAATTAAAGAATTCAACCGTTGTTTCTAAAAGGACTAGTTCGAATGTTTATTAAGAATTATTTTAAATTTGTATCTCTAGGTCATCATTGAAAGACTACATTAGGTTTCGTATGGCTATGGTTAATTCAGGATATTATCTTAATTTTCTAAAACAAATTGTCACTTTAGTTTTGAATTGAATTTCTTAAGAAATACCAAAATTTTGTCTTTAGGGATTACTGCTCCACACGCCTTGTCGTGTCCACCACCTGAACCGCCAAGTTCAGTGGCAAGAGGATTAACAATTTTCCCAAGATGTATCTTGCAATTTCTAGAACCTCGAATTGAGACAGCATATATGCCATGATCTTCTCTTAATTTGTAAGATACACCAACATCTTTTCCTGACATCCCCAAAACAAAATTTACAACCATGCTTGCACCCGAATCAGTTACTTCCATGTATGACAAGTTTTTCATCATCTTCATATTGTTCTTTACTTTCTGAATAACACCAGAAATTTTTTCTGCTTGTATTCTAGCATATTCAAAAGAGTTAGGAATGTCATGAGGATATTTTGATTCACTTAGCACATCAACAAGGTATAACAAATATTCATTGTCTTTTTGATGGCTAGTTATTGTAAAAGTAAGAACTGTTGCTTCAAGTAAGGCAAACTGCCTATCAAATTTCTGTAAAAGTTTAGAACCAATAGTTCTGTCTTCCATGTAATCCGTAATGGCTGAGCATGCAGCGATAAATGCACTGTGATCGGTTAGTTTTGATTTGAATGCATTATACACCTGAACGGTAGTACACTCATCAATATTATGAATTAGTTTAACTTTTAGTGATGTTATTTTTTTCTTTATTTTTTCATCTAAATCATGATGATCAATGTATATTACTGAAACTCGATTTTTCCTAAGAACCGCAAGTAGTTCAATAAATTGATCCTGATTTGTTTTACTAAGGCCTAGATCGCAAATGTAGAGAGTCTTTAGTGAATCGTTATTTTTTAGAAGTTCAAGTTCATTCATCAATCCAGGATAGTCCACAAGTCTTGTTTCTCCACCAAACGCTTGTCTGATTAATGAAGCTGCCCCAATACCATCGGCATCCTCTTTGTGTGATACACATATGATTTTTGTTCGTGCCATTGAATAATCAATGGCATGACCACCCTCATTTAAACTAAAAACGATTCAGAGTGTTTTCTTGACTGCGCATAAATTTTGAATTGAGAAACAAGATTTTGATGACCAGCTACATCTTGTAATACAACACAATACATATCATAAAATGAAATTCCTAGTAATCTTGCTTCCATGTCAAGCTTCCCAATTTCTTCTATTATGTCTGTATCAGTAGAGTTTAGTACAAACTCGTCTACAAGTTTGATAAAGTCTCGTTCTAATTCTGTCATTTTTAGGTGATCTAAAAATTCTTCTATATGGATCATAGTTGCTATATTAGACAAATTACTTAATTTTTAAATTAATTTTTGATTTGAGTCTAGATGATTTTTTCGTATACCTTTAATATGCAGATTTTGATGTTAATCTAGTGGAGACAAAAAACATAGGTCTTCGTAACATAGAAGTAGCCGATACCAAGATTTCTGCAATTGATGGCATAAATGGCAAACTCATCTATCGAGGATACGACGTTTTAGATTTGGTTAAAAAATCTACTTTTGAAGAAACTGCCTGTATGCTACTCAATGATGATCTTCCAACACAAGATATGCTCAAAGATTTTTTCAATAATCTTGTAACAGCACGTGAGATTCCTGAAGGAATTGAGAAAAACTTTGAAAATCTGCCTAAAAACTCCAACCCCATGGATGTTCTACAGTCCACTGTTTCAGCACTTGCACTATATGATACCGCAAAAACTGATGATAGGGATACTAATTATAATAGAGCAATTCAACTGATCGCAAAAATTCCAATAATTGTCGCATATTGGGACAGAATCCGTAGCCGGAAAGAGGTGGTGAGGCCTTCAAAAAAACTAAATCATGCAGGAAATTTTCTTTATATGCTAACAGGAAACGAGCCTGATGATGAACTATCAAGGATTTTTGATATTTGTTTGATTTTGCATGCAGAACATAGCTTTAATGCTTCAACTTTTGCTGCAAGAGAAGTTGTTTCTACAAGAGCACATATGTACGCGGCAGTAAGCGCAGCCATTGGAGCCTTAAGTGGCGAATTACATGGCGGAGCAAACTACCAAGTAATGCAAATGCTCCTGAACATAAAAACAGAAGACAAAGTAGAACCGTGGGTTAAAGAAAAACTTGTTCAAGGAAAAAAAATAATGGGAATGGGTCACGCTGTTTATAAGACATTTGATCCACGTGCTGAAGTATTAAGAGAGTTATCAAGGCGGTTATCTGAAAAAACAGGTGAACCGTGGTTTAAGATCACAAAAAAAATCGAAGACACTACTGCAGAAGAGATGAAGAAGGTAAAGGGGTCAGACATATTTCCAAATGTTGATCTGTACAGTGCTTCTACATACTATATGCTAAAGATACCGCCAGATCTTAATACTCCTATTTTTGCAATATCCAGAGTTGCAGGATGGACATCACATATAATNNTCTAACCATTCTTTGGCTTTAACATTCACATCGTATTTGTGAAGTACCATGAACACCATCTCATAGAATGTGATCCCACGTTTTTGTGCTTCACCATCAATCCATCTTAAACCGTCTGCAAGCTCGAGATCATATTCAGAGAACTCGACTAACTCATCTACCATGTTGGTAAAGAAAGTGTGCGGCTCTAACATCAATACCAAATTCCTATTTTGGTTATTCAGCGCTGTATTCAAAATATATAGACTATCAGCACGTTTTTGGTTGACATATGGAACATGTCTATTTCTTTGATGGTAATAAAAAACGGATCTCATGGGTTGTTCAAAATGAGAAAACCAATATTGAGCAATATAGAGAACATGCTGAAAACTATTTAGATTTAGTATCAGTTGAACAATCAAAGTATATTGCGCTTCATGTAGGAATCTTTTGGTGCATAGGGGGATTCATAATAAAAAATGGCGATCTAGTAAAAATCATGCTTGATTCCAAATCAATGTACGATCATTTATCTAACAACACTGCAAGTACGGATACTTTTATTGAGAAAAGGACTGGGTTCATAAAACAACTAATAGACCAAAGAAAACTCGTGATTAAATATGAATTGATAACGCCTGGACAAAATATTGCCACAAGTGCCTTATCGCCTTAGCAACACGCCAATGTCCATCAGGTTAGTATGGGTGGGGCCTGTAATGATAAGACCTTTGTGCTTTTTTATGAAGTTATATGAATCATTTCTTGCCAGGAATTTTTTTGCACCAGTAACATTTATTTTGTTATTTAATATGGCTCCACACGCGTCGGTATTTCCATCTTTACCATCAGTTCCTATTGAAGCAACTGTGATGTTTTGTTCAACATTTTGAATTTCTTTTAATAGGTATAATACTAATTCTTGATTTCTGCCTCCTTTTCCTCTGCCTTTCACCTCAACTGTAGGTTCTCCCCCAAAAATAATACACGAATTGGGTTTTGTCTTCACAATAAGTTTTGCTAGAGTTTTTGCAATTTGTTTAACGTCACCAGAAACTGGATAAATTATTTTTTGAGTTAATCCAAAACTTTTTGATTTTTTTCTCATTCTGTTTAAACAGGTTTTGTTTGTAGCAATAATGTGATTTTTTATTTTTTGTTGTTTTGGTGTTTCTGGAATTTTCTTTTCAATTCCAAGACGTATTCTTTTCAAAATATTTTTAGGTACAGATTGTAATAAGTTGTATTTTTTTAGTACTTTTTCTGCATCAGAAAATGTAGTTTTATCAAAAAATGTTGTTCCTGATGCAATAGTTGTGATATCATCACCTATCACATCAGACATTACAAGGGAAATGGCTTCACATCTAAGATACTCTAAGATTCTACCTCCCTTAATTTTAGAAAGATGTTTTCTTACACAATTAATTTCATCAATGCTAGCACCAGATTTTATAAGCCTTTCAGTTACAACTCTTTTTTCATCAAGTGTTATTCCATCTGGTAATGAGATAAGAGATGAACCTCCACCAGAAATTAAAAAGATTACGAGATCATTTTTTTTTCTTTCTTGTAGAAACTTTATGATTTTTTTTGCTGCTTTGATACTTTTTTTATTTGGAATAGGATGACCTGCATAGATGATCTCAAATTTTTTTGTTTTCAATACGGGAGTATATCCTTCTGGTATAACAATAATTCCCCCACTTGTCCTAGTCAATGAATTTACTTCGCAAACCATAGAATCAGCAGCCTTTCCAAACGCAACTAGAAAGATTTGGTCATATTTTGACAGTGGTATTTTACATTTACCTATAGAAATCTGGCTTTTATACACAAATTTTTGAATTACGTTTTTAGGTAGACCAGCCACTAGACCAGATTCCAATATTTTGAGTGTTACATGTTTATCATTATCCGTAGCAAGATCTACAAAATTCTTAATTATCATCTATCAAACACTACAAGTGGTTTCTGATATTCTGTAAGGTATAATAATAATCACAAATCTACTTGCTAGCATGAATACAATTAGGATACCAAAGATAATCAAATTTGGAAACAATGCACTTTCTGAAGCTGAATATCCAAAAAATGCCCTTGTTGTCACAACTGCACCTCCAGAAGTATCCTCAAAATGGATTACAAGAATGGGTATCAAAGATTACATTCTCTTTGATAAGGTAGAACCAGAACCTTCCATAGAAACAGTACAAAAGGTGATTTCAGATTACAAATCAAAGAATTTATCTGCCATAATTGGTCTTGGTGGTGGCAGCTCACAAGATGTAGCCAAGTATGCAGCAACAGAACTAAAGATTCCAAAGATACTCATACCTACTACATTTGGAACTGGCAGTGAAATGACCACTTATTGTGTATTAAAATTTGATGGGAAAAAGAAGCTCTTACAAGATGAAAAATTCCTTGCAGATATGGCTGTAGTTGATTCATATTTTTTAGATGGCACACCTGAAGCAATTATCAAAAATTCAGTATGTGATGCATGCGCACAAGCGACAGAAGGATATGACAGTAAAAGAGGAAACGAGTTTACAAAGACAATGTGTAAAGCTGCCTTTGATGTGTTGTATGATGCGATAATAAATAACAAACCAGAGAATTATCCATATGGTTCCATGCTTTCTGGAATTGGATTTGGAAATGCATCAACCACATTGGGTCATGCTCTTTCCTATGTGTATTCAAATGAAGGAGTCCCTCATGGATATTCACTTTCTTCCTGTACTACAGTGGCCCACAGATTTAACAAATCGATATTTTATGAAAAATTCAAAGAAGTTGTTGAAAAACTAAAGTTTGACAAGCTTACTCTAAAAGCACCTTTTGATCAAGCTGCAGATGTAGTAATGACAGACAGGGGCCACCTTGATCCTAATCCGATACCAGTCGTTAAAGAAGACATAGTTCAATTATTAAAGGACATACAGGAAGGTAGACTATAGTCATATGTTAAGGTTTTATTTTCATTAAATAATAAATTCTGATTTTCGTACAATTTACTAAACTTAAATACTTCATACAAATCATCATGATATTATAGGGTTATTGGAACATGATCAAATTTGGAATTCAACAAGGCTTGAATGTTGCAAGATTGGGATTAACCGAAGATCAGATTCTAACAGCTTGTGTGCTCGCTGACAGAATGGGGTATAACTCAATTTGGTATATGGACCATACAAACGTTCCACAATGGAATCATGCAATTGTAAACGATCCATGGGTAATGCTTTCTGCCATGGCATCCATAACAAATAACGTGGAACTTGGAACTTGTGTAACTGATGCAGTTCGAAGACACCCATCAAATATTGCCTTATCTGCAGTTACATTAGACAGAGTCTCACATGGCAGAGGTGCACTTGGAATAGGCGCAGGAGAAGCACAAAACATCAAGGAGTTTAAGATACAATGGGATAAACCTGTTGGAAGATTTGAAGAACAACTCCAAATTATAAAATTACTTTTCGAATCATCGCCTGAACATAGAGTAAATTTTAATGGAGAATTTTATCAATTAGAAGAAGCTTGCCTTCAAGCGAAAAGTGTTAGAAAACCGCACCCGCCAATTTACATGGCAGCTGGCGCACCAAGAACATTAGGATTGTGTGGAAAGTATGGCGATGGATGGATTCCGATCGGATACACTCCCGAGCTTTATGAAGTTCATGCCAAGGTAATAAAAGATGCAATGAAAGAAAATGGTAGGGACGGAAAAGATTTTCAGTATGCCGTAGATATTGATGTCTATTTTGCTGATGACGCTGAAGAAGCATGGGCAAAAATGAAAAATGCCGTGAAGGTCAGTCTTTTCAAACCAGAAATTCTCAAAGTGCATGGCATACAAGATGTAGCTGGTTTTGATTTTAAGAAATATTTTACAGAATATTCAATGTCAAATCAGGAATGGATAGTAAAGATGCGCGAAGCAGCTCAGACCATTCCTGACAAAGTTGCACGCTCCTCCATTGCACTTGGAACTCCAGATGACATCATACCAGTGTTTGAGAACTTCCTAAAAGCAGGTGTAAACCACTTTATTATCAGATTCTGGGGATCTGGTTACTTTGGAGCAATAGACAAGTTTGGTTCAACTGTTTTGCCATATTTTAAAGACAAATATAATCCCAAAAAATAGTTCAAGCAATATTATAAGTTAGGATTTGAAGTTAATACTGTGAATAAAATATTTTTAATATTTATTGCATCTATTTTCATTTTTCCTATTTATGGTATGGAAAGCACCATATCTGATGCTAATATAGATGTCATCATAGATTATCCCGAGGTAGTTACTCAGGGAAACGAGTTTGTGCTTTCATCCATAGTAAAAACAAAAGCAGATCAGATGTCTAACATTACTATTAGTATATCATCACCAGAAATAGAAATTTCTCAAAATCAATTCAACATACAAAATCTTCCAAAAGATTCTACATTAGGTAACAATTTTAACATGAAAATAAAACCAGATTCACCGGATGGTAAAGTTCTTGCAAATGTTTCAGCAGAGTATTTTATCAAAGGTTTTTTTGATGAAAAACCGGTAAAAAATACCCTCACAAAGGCAATTGAGTTTAATGTACAATCAAAGCCCATACTTTTACTTGATTTTGATACACCAGATTCCGTATTTGTTGGAGAACCTTTCTTTGTCAAAGGAACTGTAAAGAATCAAGGATATAATGCTCAAGACATCAAGATAACTGTGGATTCAGACCAGATGACGATAGAGAGCAAAAAGGTCTATTCGCTGACAAATCTGGAAGCTGGTAAGACAGAAAATTTTGAATTTATCTTGCAGACACCAAAAGATCTAACAATTCCCTCTGATATTACATTAAACATTTCCACTTCATATCATGATGAGGAAGGAAAAAAATACGCTATAGATGACGTGGTCAAAGTGTTTGCAAGACAAAGAGGAATCTTAGAAATTGGAAACGCAGAAGGGATCTGGGTAGGAAACTTTTTCATAGCTCCCGTAGTAGGAGTGGGGACAATCGTATCTTCTGTTATCGGATTCTTGATATTTGTCTGGCACATAAAAAATAAGAAAAAACAAAAAAGAAAATAATCATATTTTAGAAGAACGAGAAATTGTTCAAACCATTGATTTGCCTACATACTCCATTAGATGAAACACAGAAAAATTAGAATTTAATTAAAATTGGTTTAGAGATATTTGAAAATGGTCATTTTTTTGGAATTTGGTAGATCTGACACCATTGCAAAATTGTATAGTGGATAAGATCTTTTGTATTGTTTCATAAAACTCCATGCCACATCATGTGTTTTAAAAGTAGATCTCAATCCATCTATTTTTGATTCATTTCCATACACGTCATAAACAATTACGGAATAGTTTTGTGGTCTTTTGTGCGGTTTTGCCTTTAGAAGCCATGTTACTGCAAAAACAAATACAGCCATCATTACTATTACCGCCCCAAATTCCTTGAAAAACTGTACAACTACTTCAGGAATGGTATAACCAAATAGGGTATAGACAAAATGTGAAAATGCAATAACAGCACTGCCTGCAAGTAAAAACCCCTTAAAATCAACAAGTTGATCTATGATTTTCATACCAAGTAATAATATTCACTCTAATTTATCTATTAAAACTATATACAGAAATATCAAAACATAGTTAATCAATTTGTATGCAGCTTCTTGGCAGACTTGAGATCAAATCAAAGGAAAAAATCATTAAATTCCTAAATGAACAAGAAACTGGCAGAATATGCAGCATCGATAAAGAGGGATATCCTCAGATAATTCCTATGAATTTTGTGTATACAAACGATGTAATTTACATGCATTCCCACACTAAAGGTGAAAAAATTGAAAACATTAAAAGAAACAACAAAATCGGGTTTGAAGTCGATAAAAGCTTGGAATTTCTTCCCTCATATTTCACAGATCCTATTGATGCTTCACAGGCAGATACTCTATACATAAGCGTCGTGGTTAAGGGAACCTCTGTCCTTGTTTCAGATATTAATGAAAAAACACTTGCCCTCAATGCACTTATGAAAAAATATCAGCCAGAAGGAGGATATGAGAACATTAGACCCGACATGAAGGTAATAGATGAAGTTGCAATAATCAAAGTCATTCCTATGACAATGCGTGGAAAATACAAAATAGGCCAGCATTTGGACAGAAGGACCCGTCTTGAACTTGCTCAAAAAATTTTAGAACGAAACACGTCTACTGCTACAAGTACACTTGAGATAATGGGGATAAAACAGACAAAAAATGGTCTAGAGGCATCAGAAGATCCTCTTTGGTAGAATAGTAAAATTACCATTGCTTTAAATTTCGTTTTTAATAATTTTTGATGTGCTACAAAGTCAAAGCTTTGAAATATCATCAGAATTTCAACCCACAGGTGACCAGCCTCAGGCAATTGATCTACTAGTTCAAGGAGTGCGAAAAAAGAAAATTCAGACATTGCTTGGTGTTACAGGAAGTGGGAAGACATTCACTGTTGCAAATGTCATTCAGAGAACTGGAAAAAACACACTTGTCATATCTCACAATAAAACCCTAGCCGCGCAACTTTATTCTGAATTAAAACAATTTTTTCCAAAAAACAATGTAGGCTATTTCGTTAGCTATTATGATTATTATCAACCAGAAAGTTACATACCACAAACAGACACTTACATAGAAAAAGACACACGGATAAATAAAAAAATAGAAAAAATGCGCCTAGAGTCAACTGCTATGCTTCTTTCTGGAGAACCTACTATCATAGTGGCTACTGTTTCATGCATTTATTCACTTGGTTCTCCACGCGATTGGGAATCAATGTCAATTAATATTGAAAAAGGTGTGATTTCAAATCGCGCTGGTCTAATAACAAAACTTGTGGATGCAAGATATGAGAGAAACGATACCGAACTTACTTCAGGAAGATTCAGGATAAAAGGAGATACCATAGATATCATTCCTTCGTACTCAGATGACGTTGTACGAATATCCCTGTTTGGTGATGAAGTAGAAAAAATATCAATTCATGACCCCGTTTCATTAAAAGAAAAAAAATCAATATCAAAGATCAAGGTATTTCCTGCAAAACATTATCTTGTTGCAGATGATGCAAGACAAATTGCAGTAAATTCAATAAAAGATGAGCTGGGAAGGAGATTACATGAGCTAAAAGAATTAGAAAGACAGCGCCTTAAAATGCGAACAAACTTTGATCTTGAAATGATAGAAGAATTAGGATATTGTTCTGGTATTGAAAATTACTCAAGGCATTTTGACGGAAGAAACCCAGGGGAACCAGCATTTTGCTTACTTGATTTTTTCGGAGATGATTTCTTACTTGCAATAGATGAATCGCATGTTACCTTACCACAGCTTCATGGAATGTACAAAGGGGATTACTCACGCAAAAAGTCCTTGATAGATTATGGGTTTAGACTACCTAGTGCTTTTGATAACAGGCCATTAAAGTTTGAAGAGTTTGAAAAATACATAAAAAATGCGATCTTTGTATCTGCTACACCAGGAGATTATGAACGTAAAAAAAGTTTTCAAATAGTTGAACAATTAATTCGCCCTACAGGACTTGTTGACCCTCAAGTAGGGATAAGAAATACCAAAAATCAGATGGATGATTTAGTAACGGAAATCAAAAAAAGAGTAGAAAAAGATCAACGAGTTCTTGTTACCACCCTTACAAAACGTATGGCAGAAGACCTTGCTGAATATCTATCAAAAAAACAAGTAAAGGTAAGATACTTGCATTCTGAAATTGAGAATCTGCAACGAACTGAACTAATTCGACAGCTACGACTTGGTGAGTTTCATGTACTTGTAGGCATAAATTTGCTCAGAGAGGGACTTGATATACCCGAAGTTTCCCTTGTTGCCATACTTGATGCAGACAAGGAAGGTTTTCTTAGAAACACAACCAGCCTTATCCAGAGTTTTGGCAGGGCTGCAAGAAACACAGATGGAACAGTAATAATGTATGCAGATTCAACAACAAAATCAATGAAGCTTTCAATAACAGAGACAGAGCGAAGAAGGAAAAAACAAATTTCTTATAACAAAAAGATGGGAATCATACCAAGTACAATCATAAAAGCAATACCACAAATGACTGTAAAACTAGAGGAGACAAAACACATGTCAAACCACGATTTAATAAAATATGCAATAGAGACAGAAGCAACGATGAAAAGATTTGCAGAAGATCTTGATTTTGAACGCGCCATAGAATATCGTGAGAAACTCGCTCAAGTTCAAAAGATGATAAAGAAATGAATGACAAACTGATAATTCGTGGAGCAAGAGAACACAATTTAAAAAATATCAACTTAGACATTCCAAAGAATAGACTGGTCGTAATTACTGGACTTTCTGGTTCAGGCAAATCCACCCTGGCATTTGATACTATCTATGCTGAAGGTCAAAGGAGGTATGTAGAATCACTTTCTTCTTACGCACGGCAATTTTTAGAAATGATGGATAAACCTGATCTTGATTCAATTGATGGTCTTTCACCGGCAATTTCAATACAACAAAAAACTACAAGTAAAAACCCACGTTCTACAGTAGGAACAATAACAGAAATCTACGATTATTTAAGGCTGCTTTATGCGAGAATTGGAATTCCTCATTGTACAAAATGTGGTCGACGCATATCCAATCAATCAGCAGAATCAATTTGTGAATCAATCTTAAAGGATTCTGATGGAAAAAACATAATGATACTTGCACCTCTAGTGCGAAGAAAAAAAGGAACGTATGAAAAGCTCTTTGAACAAGTAAAAAAATCAGGATATTCTAGAATTAGAATTGATAATGAGATAATCGAACTAAATGGCGAGATTCCAATTCTTGACAAACAGAAATGGCATAACATAGAGATAGTTGTAGACAGAATAAAGGCCTCGAAGGAAGAAAAAAGTAGATTATTTGAATCTGTCCAAAATGCTCTAAAGGCAACAAAAGGAACCGTATTAATTTCAGGAAATGAAGAACAGATATTTTCACAAAATAATGCTTGTCCACACTGTGGAATTTCAATAGGAGAATTAGAACCTAGGACGTTTTCATTTAACTCTCCGTTTGGTGCATGTAAAATGTGTCATGGTCTTGGGGTCAAGATGGAGTTTGATCCAGATTTACTAATTCCAGATAAATCAAAATCAATACTTGATGGTGCAATCGTTCCCTGGTCAGGTAGATTTTCTTCTTTTAGAAGACAAACACTTAGGGATGTTGGTAAGAAATTTGGCTTTAATCTTATGACACCGATAAATAAGATGACTCCAACACAGATGCACGTCATTTTGTACGGTACTGATGAAGTAGTACGGTTTTCCTATGAATCGCAGACAACTGATTCAAAGTGGCAATATGCCAATACTTTCAGTGGAGTCATACCTAGTCTACAACGCAATTTTGTTGAAACAGATTCTGAATCTAAAAGAGAAGAAATTAGTAAATTCATGCGTGAAACACCATGTGGTTCATGTAAAGGAAAAAAGCTCAAAGATGAAGCGTTAGCTGTCAAAATTAATTCCATGTCAATAATGGACACATGTGATCTTTCAATTGATGCATGTTATGATTTTTTCCAAAATCTAAAATTAACAGAAACTGAAAAATATATTGCAAAATCAGTTCTAAAAGAGATCATCTCTAGACTCGAATTTTTGAAAAATGTTGGTCTAAATTATCTTACACTGAACAGAGTTAGTGCAACGTTGTCTGGAGGAGAATCACAAAGAATTAGACTTGCTACACAGATAGGTTCTAACCTTACAGGCGTACTGTATGTTCTTGATGAACCCACAATTGGGTTGCATCAAAGAGACAATGCTAAGCTCATAAAAACACTAACCAAACTACGTGATCTTGGAAACACCATACTTGTTGTAGAGCATGATGAAGAAGTCATACGAAGCTCTGATTGGATAATAGATCTTGGACCGGGGGCAGGAATTCATGGAGGAAGTGTTGTATTTGAAGGAAAGATAAATGATATTTTAAATGATCAGAAATCGATTACTGGAAATTATCTAAAAAATCATAATGCAATAAAGCTTGTAAAAAAAACACGTCAACAAAAAGGAAAATTAGTAGTAAAGGGAGCATCAGAAAATAATCTAAAACACATCGATGTTGAGTTTCCATTAGGTATGATGATTACTGTCACAGGAGTATCAGGATCTGGAAAATCTACTCTCGTAAATGACATCTTATACAATGCACTTGCTTCTCACTTTTATGCTTCAACAGAAAGATCAGGAAAACATAAAGTAATACTTGGAAAAGAACACGTCGATAAAATAATTGGCATTAACCAATCTCCAATTGGTAGAACTCCAAGATCAAATCCTGCCACGTACATTGGTGCATTTACTCCAATTCGCGAACTTTATGCACATACTGAAACATCAAAAGAACGAGGATACACCCCTGGCCAGTTCTCATTTAATGTAGCAGATGGTAGGTGTTTTGCATGTGAAGGAGATGGCGTAAGGAAAATAGAGATGCAATTTTTGTCAGATGTGTATGTCATGTGTGACGAATGTAAAGGAAAGCGTTACAATTCAGAAACCCTTTCAGTTCTTTACAAAGGAAAAAACATTTCTGATGTGCTTTCTATGACGGTAGATGAAGCCCTTGAGTTCTTTTCAAAAATACCCGCAATTCAAAGAAAACTGCAAACTATTGCTGATGTAGGTTTAGGATATATCAAATTGGGACAAGCTGCAACTACATTGTCAGGCGGAGAAGCTCAAAGGGTAAAACTTGCGGCAGAGCTTTCAAAAAGAGATACTGGAAAAACGGTTTACCTTTTAGATGAACCCACTACGGGATTGCACTTTGCAGACGTTCAAAAATTACTGGATGTTTTAAACAGGCTAGTAAATCTTGGAAATACAGTAATCATAATAGAGCACAACATGGATGTAATAAAAAACTCTGATTGGATAATAGATTTGGGGCCTGAGGGAGGAGATAAGGGAGGACAGGTAGTTGCTTGCGGCACACCAGAACAGGTGGCTCAAAATCAAAAAAGTTATACTGGTCAGTATCTCAACAGGATCCTAAATCTTTCTGTCATACCTCGTTCAACAACTGTTAGGAACTAATCTTCAAATCCAAAAAATAAATACCCGATGAGAAATTGCTAAAAAAACAAAGTAAAAATTTCGTCGATTAACCAGTTTTTATAACACTTATTTTGATACCACAGTTATAAAAATCATGATTACAAAATCATCTTTAAACATATCAAATGAGTTTGATCTTTCAAAAATAACAATTCCTACACGTTCTGGGATTTATATGATGAAGGACAAAGACAATAAAATTATCTATATAGGTAAAGCAAAAAATCTTAGAAATCGTGTAAGATCATATTTTACTAAAAACCAGAACTATAAAACACAAAAACTTGTTCAAAGAATTCACGAAATAGAATTCATTTTAACAGATAATGAAAGCGAGGCATTTTTACTAGAAGCAAATATGATCAAGCAATATAGACCAGTTTTTAATATAGAACTCAAGGATCAACAACGATACACATACCTAAGAATAACAAACGACGATTATCCACGTCTTACTGTAGCAAGACGGACAAGGACAGGCGAATTTATCGGCAGGGGCAGAATCTATGGTCCCTTTACTCATGGGAGTTCAAAGATGCTCTCTATAGGATTATTACGTAAAACATTCAAAATAAGAATTTGTAAAAAACTTCCAAAAGAGGCATGTTTAGAATATCACTTAGGAAATTGTGAAGCCCCATGTCAATTTATTGGTGCGCAGAAAAAATACGGACAACATGTTGAAGAACTTGAGTCAATTCTTAAAGGCAAGGAGAACCTAAAAGATTTCCAAAAAAAACTCGAAAATGAAATGAGAGATGCATCAGATGCCCAACAATATGAAAAAGCTAAAGAAATTCATGATACGCTACAAAGATTACAAAATCTGCAAGTAAAACAAAAAATGGAAGTAACAAAAAATTATGACGAAGAATATTTTGGAATTAAAATAAAAGGCCAGACAGCTCTTATTATGGGTTTAAGACAGGTTAATGGAGTAATTAAAGACAGGAATAGATTTTTGTTTGACCTTGTTGGCGATAATTCGTTTTCAAATTTCCTATCTCAATATTATAGTACAAACCCCATTCCAAGATTCATCGTTACAAATGAAATTCCTGCCAAAAAAGAAATCTTAGAAGACCTATTTTCTAGAACGACGGGTTTCAAAGTCAGTACCATCGTTCCTGCAAGCGGCAAAAGGAAAGAGATGGTAGATCTCATTATGCGAAATATTGCAATGTATCATTCAAAAGGCGCGGAACCAGCACTTGTTGAACTACAAGAGAAGCTTAACCTTCCAGAGATCCCACACATCATAGAATGTTTTGACATTTCAAACCATGGTGATTCATATGCGGTTGGTGCCATGTCACGGTTTTTAGATGGAAAACCGTCTAAATCAGGATATAGGAAATTTAAGATTAAAGCGGTTGAGGGGAGAAATGATTATGCCATGATTCAAGAAGTGATAAAACGGCGCTATCTAAAGATAAGAATAGAGAAAGCAGAAATGCCCAATCTCATACTCGTAGATGGCGGGAAAGGACATCTCAATGCGGCTTTAAACGCATTAAAAAGCATAGGCGTAAGTGTCACGTGTCTTTCATTAGCTAAAGAAAACGAAGAAGTCTATTTACCAAAAATAAAAGAAGCAATCATAATCCCAAAAGACAATGATGCGTTAAAAATTTTACAACACGCAAGAGATGAAGCACATAGATTTGGACTATCGTATAATAGGTTATTGCGTAAGATCTAATNNACTAGATCATTTGCGAATTCATCAACAAACCCATGCACGGTGTAAATTTTTTCTGGTTTTGCTTGTTTCACAAGAGCAATAAGATCATTATAATCACAATGATCACTAAGCACAATAGAATAATCATGTTGTCTTGCAAACGAGTATCTACCTGATTGAGCCCAACCACTAAACCCTATTGTTACCGCACCATATTTTGATTTCATATAATTTACAAAGTGACTTTTACCACTCATACTTGGTGCAATCATCACCCATGGTTTCTTGTNNTTTTTTAACAGAATCATGATAGTACAGTGGCTCCCAGTGACCAAACAGGTAAGAAAGGGTTTGTGCTTTCCCAAGTTCATATCCATGTAAAATCACTGGCATTCCCTTTGAATACATTTCAGAAATGATTCCATTTACCTTTTTTATTGTCTCATCTATTCCTGGAAAGATAAACTCTGGCGTGCCAAATGTACATTCTGTAATGAGAGTGTTACATCTTGGTACTTTAGCACCTTTTAGAAACCCTCTATTACGTGTGCAAATATCCCCTGTGTAAAATACATCATCGCCAAACAAAAGGCCACGTGCGCCTAAAATATGGCCTGCATCGACCATTGAAAAATTCTCAAATTCTTCAACAAAATTGCCTATAGAATACCCACGCAATTTAGCTATCACACTTGTCAGTTTGGTAGTCAAAATTAAACCTCCATTTTGGTTATGCAAGTGATCCATATGAGCATGTGAAATAAATGAAAATCCTTTACTCGCACCACGCTTTGGATCAAGATGAACTTGCATTTCCTTTTGTCTTACTAGAATCCCTCTACTAGTCATCCTAACACTTGCTGGCAAAACAGAAATCACAACAGAGAGATAGAATATAAGTTTCTAGATTGAACAGTTCTTAGCTAATAGAAAAAGGATTTCACGTTTAGTAATACTTGTAGGTCAGAAGTATTAAAAACTCTTAATTTCTTAAAAGAGGAATCATCAAGCTGTTCTTAACAGAATCAGTCTTCAGCTTTACCTTGACTGTAACACTATTTTTTATTATATCGATCTTTATGTTTTCAAATATGGAGACATACTTGTTTACTTTCTTTCCATCAATTGTAGTGATATAGCCTTCAACTGTCAATAAACCATCAGATATCATCTTATTCATCTTTCTATAGCCAGAAGTTTGTGGCAAGTTACAGATTTCTAGAACCTCAGAAACAATATGGGGTTCATTCATCAATACACTGATTATCTTCTTTTTGTCTTCGTCTCCAAATGCTTCAAGGACAATCTTTGATATGCTTGGATCCCTAATTGTCATCCATTCTTCATCAGTGTTCTTTGCTTTTGATACTGTACAAATTCTTTCAAAGATCTTTCTTTCTAGACCAACTGCTCCTTCTCCAAAGAATTCTCTTAAAACCTCATCTATCTTTTGGAAATCTTCAGCAGCCTGACGTAGTGTTATGCCGTATTTTTCGACTAGCCTGTCGTCTAGTTTTTTTATGGTTTGTTCACTCAAGTTGTCCTGAATGACATTACACAGTGATTTGGCAATTAGGCTGTCTACTCCTATCATCATATGTTATCTCATATTATGATTTGATTATAGGGACTAGTATGTCATAAATGAGAAATACATTATTCGTAGACACATGATTGACAGCTAAAGGTTTGCTTTTGATTCAATGCCATTTCTTGCGTGAACCAAGATGTAAATTCCTACGATTAACAATGGTGCCCATGACAACTGTGATACATCATAGGAAACACTATTTTTCTGATAATCTTCCGCTCCCATTATTTTCATTTTTAGCGGTAAATTCGTGGGATCCGAAATGAGATTGTTTGTTGCGTGGTATACTGTGGTGTCTCGTATTGTTGATTGCGTTTGTTGATTCAAATTCATAGCAAGTTGCTGTTCTTGATAACCAGAATAATAAGAATGCATAAACAATCCAATGCCTGCGACACAAAAAGACACAGCTATGATTATTGATACAGGCTGGCAAGAATGAACTGCATTTTTCAAATCATACCGAGTCACAGTTTGTTCACTATAAAATAAAGTAAGTATTTAAAAAAACAAACATGAATAGTTATAGAATTAGTTTAAGCAGTAATCAAATCGTGTCTTGGTGTTTGTAGAGCGCGTATGCAATTACCATGTAACCAGCATACCATAGCAGGTTCACTAGATGTGTAGAACTATACTCAGAAAATGTTCCGAGATATGCATACCAACTATCTCCCAGTGTTAAAAGTGCCATTCCAATTACAAGTACAAGCCAAGCTGTTCCTAAAACACCCTGTCTGAAAATCATTGCGCCAAATATTGCACCAGATAGCAGTACTGAAGAGCCTACAACATATGAAAGACCATAAAAGTAGTCACTGTTCATCTCGCCAATCAATCCGTATGACAGAACAGAATATGTTCCTATCAAAGAGACCGGGATTGTTACGATCAAAATCTTTATACCAATCTTAACTTTTGGTTTGAAGAATTGAATATTTTTTGCAAGATGATAAAATGCCAAGGGATAAAATGCAAGATAGAAAACATCAGAAATAGACGGATAAGTAACTAGATCCATTGTTTCTAGTATGTAATATGAAACTTCGCCAAGGAAGTTCATCGCCATTCCTAACCCTAGTGCAAAATACGCTCTGCCAAAAACTTTTGAACTTTTGTATCTTCTAGCAACAACAAAAGCTGCAATTGAGCCTGAGAGTGGGAACCCAAACGATACTGCCGCAATTGTAAGATCTGCCTCCATTCCACCCTGAGCAAGAGTTACAAAAATTTGAAAAGCAACTGCTAGACCAAAAATTACAAAGAGGAGTTTGTAATCAATAGGATTTACTAGCTTCAATGGTACCTTTTCTGGTTCTTTTTCTTTTTTGCCAAACATTTGATAAATTACACTTTTTAGAGGCATTTACCTAGTAAATCTTTGTTAGTCACAAATAGAAATGACGAATTTGTAATAAATTATACACTATGTGTGCCTGAACTAGTGGTTTTTAGTTAGAAAACCTACCGTATATTTAGAAGGAGAATTAGGATGCTATTAACCAGCCTAACGATTTGGAGAGTTCTCGCCGCACATGCCTGAACCTAGCACACATGGAGAATTGCCAGTAACTTTGATTTTCGGATTTCCGTTGCTTTCCCGCGTGAGTTCAAATTCTGTCCATGCAGTATTGTTTTGGGTATCTTCTTCTATGTATATTCCATCTGGATTTGCAGTGCTTACAAGATAATAAGTTCCTTCATCAACCCCAGTTATGTCCAGTTGCTGTCCAACTGTGGCTTGGTGATATTGATCAACCCAGCCTGGAGATATTCCTTGGTAGCTTGTTTCGCAATCAAAGTATGTCCTTTCAGATGATGGAGAGTTACCGACTAACTTGTACCAATCTATTAGACAAAATGTTACTTTTATTGAATTTGCTCCAACAACAGGACCCGTTGGTGAACCTTCTCGTACTTCGAAAAGAGCAATTTTATCAAGATGCCAATGATTATGTTCTGGATGAAATACATATGTGCTGGTTAGTACTTCATCCACTATATTACCATCTGCGTCAAGGATTTCTTGAATGGCAACAGTTACTGTTGGTTGAAAGTCAGGACGCAGTCTCCAATCCCCATCACCAGTATTAGCGATTCCATTTGAAAATCGTAATATTTCTCTTTGTTGCTCATTAACTAATTGCAAATGATCTGGGACTACGGTTTGCAAATCTGGAAGAAGACCACGATTTTGTTTTGCTGCATCAACATTTGTCAAAAGCGATAAACCAAATACGAGTCCTAATGAAATAATAATATAAAACAGAAATTTGCTTTTCATGTAATGTGAAGATTTTCTATGATTATTAAATATGGATGAGTGTGGATATATTACTTATAAAGCAAAATTTGTTTACCTAGGTCAAATTTTTTCAAGTTACATGAGATAATTAAAGTAAGGGAGTAATTTTTTGAAAAGTCAAATGTAACATCATCATATAGGATATTAGTAACAAGTGAATTACCAAATTTGGGAATAAAATGTCGTTAATGGGAATAATTGTTAATCAAAAAAATCAACTTGCAAATTCATCTTTTTTTGGATATGCTGTAATACTTGTTGCTGCTGCGCTTGCTGCATTGTTACATACTATTTCAAAACCACTTTTAGATTCTTCTGTTTCTGGAATTACTGAAATAAATCCAATAACTTTGGCTGCAATAATGTTTCTTTTCAATGGATTATTTTTTACACCGATAAAAAGAGGAAAAAAATCAGAAGGCGTACTAAATAGAAAAAATATTTTCTTTTTAACAGTGTTAGGTATTTTAGAAATTTCCGCGATAATTACTTATTTTTTTGGTTTAAAAGATTCTACTGCAGTTAATGCATCTATTCTTACTAATGGAGAGATTCTTTTTACAATTTTAATTGCTATAGCGATTTATCGAGATGGAATAGAAAAAAAAGAGATGGGACCCTTTTTAATGATAATAACTGGGATAATTCTTCTGCCAATAGGATATGATCTGTATACCACAGGATTAGTCATTACTGATCTGGTTTTTGGAGACATATTACTCATTTTATCCGGAGTATTTGTTGCCCTTGATATCAATTTATGTAGATACATAACTCACAAGTTGGGCCCAAGAAAGATCACCCAATGGGTTTCTTTTATTGGCGCAGGATTTGCGTTCTTGTTGATGATCATACTTCAAATACCAATTAACATCGAATTACAGCAGTTACCAAGCATAGCGATCATAGGTCTTTTTGGTACAGGAATGACCACTTTTCTATTTCTGATCGCCTTGCGAGTCATCGGTACAGTTAGAACAATGCTGCTCTTTTCTACAACTTCAGTATTTGGAGTAATCTTTGCCAATCTGATATTACATGAAAGTATAACCTTAACAAATGTGACTTCGATAGTTTTAGTATCTGCAGGGCTGTACATTCTCAGACACAGACTAGGCAAGAATGAGATAAGTCAAAAAACCATGAACCCCAGATCAAAAAACCTCAATTTTAATAAATTATGTGGCAATTGCACACACCAGTCATGTTGTACGAACTTTGCAAGACCCGTAGTTTTTTCTCATGATTTAGATGACTTGACTTCAATAGGAAAGGATGGAACTCAGTTCATACAAAAAATTCAGATTAATGGTGAAGAGGTAAATATTATCAGAAAAAAGGAAAAGTCACAAGAATGTATTTTCTGGGATTCAGATACAAAACGCTGTTCCATATACAACAAAAAACCTTTTGATTGTAGAGCTTATCCATTTGACATTCGTTTTATTGATGGCAAATACAGATGGATAGTTTATTCATGTAATCTTGATAGTGACTGGACATGGAATGAAAAATATTTGGAGATGTTAGAAAATGATAAGCAGTTCAGTGAAGTAATAGAAAAAATCGATATTTTTACTGATCCTACAATAAACGCATTGGATAAATCGCAGTCAATACCATTTACAATTTTAAGAGAAGTTAATATAAAAAAATATTAAATATCAAAGTACTATCTAAGTTCACTTGCGTTTTTGTAAGGTTCGTCTATACGACTCTGGAATATTCTAATGTGACTGTACACTCCAAATGCAAAGAGAATATAGGCCCAAACATAAAGCAGATCTATCGGGTGTCCGGTATAATACGAATCATTCATACTTGACAATAGAAAGCCAGCATCTCCAATTACGTTTAGTATAATAGCTATACACATTAGTGACCACAAAAAACTCACCTCCCCCCTGAAAAATAATGAAACCCCTATCAATGCTGGACAAAAGACGATTGCATCCAATATAGGATAGCTTGCTGCCAAGACAACTTCAAAATCATTTTCTGATGAATCAGGTTGATATGCAAGAATAAAAGTGGCTATCAATAAGGACAAAGATGCCATTGATGAGGAGATGATGAGTTTTTTTGAGATTGCCTTTCTTACCGGATACAGGTAGAGCATGGAGAATCCAAACAAAAGTGGATATCCAAGAATATAAAAAAAATCAGCAATCGAAGGCCAGGGATCAATATTTAATATCAATTCATAAACAAGCCATATCTGTTCAGCGACAAACCATGAAGCTGCAAAAATAGCAAATACAATCCAGGCTTTTCCATGCTTACCAGACATTTTGAATCTCAGCGTAATTATGATAGATAAAACTAGAACTGCGGCGGGTATTGGTACATACAACAAATCAGTTACAAGGGTTCTAATATCATCAGTAAGAAAATTTGCAACTAGCATTATGATGCCAGTAGTGAATAAGGATAATAACAGAAATTTGTGTAATCCTATTTTTTCTAACAGGGTGTGCACATTAGCCACCAATAATTTTTAAAAATATTTTCGATATGTTTCTGATTAGAAATTTCTGTTGGATACTGTCCACCTGTAGCATTCAAGATACAAATGACATAAATTGAAAATATAAAAAAAGTGTCTCTGTAATATTTATGACCTTAATTACAAATTACTTTAATAAAATTTGCAATTGGTTTTTGTTCAGAAAACTCTTCTAGATCAGCCATTATCTCAGAAACTAGAGTCTTGGAGGAATTTCCATACATTTCTTTTAATACCTGAGAAAGATATTCCGGATGGTCAAAACAGTCAGGGATATAACAATTGTAATTCGTGTATAGTTTTTTAGTAAATTTATCAAGAACAGGTTTTCCCATCTCAAGAAGAATTTTTTCAATAGTAATTGTGATTAATGCTTTTTTGATTTGTTCATCTGTCGAGTCCAGCATACAAAATCTAATAAAATCCTGTCCTAATAGGAATGTGTTTGTAACATTAACTTCTTACATCCTAAATATGTAATTTCTTTATCTATTTAGCAATTTATCTCAAATTTTTGTATAATAATACTGGTTTAAAAGATTGAAAAATTGCCTCGTATACTTTATTTGAATGCAAAATTAATTTTTTTTAGTTGATCAAACTTGTAATCCTAATCTCAGGACGAGGAAGCAATATGGAATATATTTTGAAATCAATCAAAAAGAACAAGACCCGAGTTACGCCTGTTATAGTCATATCAAATAATTTTAATGCAAAAGGACTTGATATCGCAAAAAAACTTGGAGTCAAAACCGAAGTAATAGAATCAAAAGGAATCAAGGGCGGAAGTTGGGAATATGANNATTCATCCTGCAATTTTACCTTCATTTCCAGGACTGCATTCACAAAAACAGGCGCTTGATTATGGCGTGAAATATTCCGGCTGCACAGTTCATTTTGTCGATGAAGGAGTTGACACCGGTCCAATTATTCTACAGGCAGTAGTTAAAGTAAAAGACAGTGATACTATAGAAACATTATCAAAAAGAATTCTTGCAAAAGAACACATGATTTATGCCAAAGCTGTAAAACTTTTTGCAGAAAGAAAAATCAAAACAGTAGGAAGAAAGACAATAATTTCTTAAGAGTCTGGACCTCCAAAGAAATACAATACTACCAGTTCTTTTTTGTTATCATGAAATTTGTGTTCAATATTTTTACCGACAAAATATGCTTTTGCTTCTGAAATTTTATAATCCTTTCCTGAGATATTTAGAAAACCATCTCCCTTTACAATATAATAAATTTCATCGCTATCATGAGGAGTTTGAGTGTCTTTCTCACCTGGCTCCAATCTTAAAACTCCAGCAGCGAGGTTATTCCTATTGATAAATGTATGATAGTAAGATCCACTTTTTGGAATATTTTTTAGGTATTCATTTATATCAAATTCAATCTTCATAATTTTCCAACATAAATCATATCTTCTTGTACATAATTAGGATACTCCAAAGATTAAATATCATATATAGTATCCAAGCTTGTGACAGGACAAAAAATAGACGGCATTACAGTTTCCAACACAGTCAAAGAAAGAGTGAGAAAAGCTGTACAAGAACTGAAATCAGAAGGCATTACACCGTGTCTTGCCACCATTCTTGTTGGTGAGAACCTAGCATCTGCCACATATGTTAAAAACAAACAAAAGGGATGTGCTGAAGTCGGTATTATAACAAAGGACCACAAACTTCCAGAGTCATTTTCCCAGCAAGAAATGAATTCACTTGTTGATTTATTAAATAAAGATCATTCTGTTCATGGGATTCTAATTCAACTACCATTGCCAAAACAACTAGACGAGTTTTCAACGATATCAAGAATTTCTCCGATAAAAGATGTCGATGGTTTAACTCCATATAACGTTGGTCTCCTGTCGTCTGGAAAGGCCATCCTTAAACCATGCACACCATCAGGAATCATGGAAATGTTTGATTATTACAAGATAGATTTGGCAGGAAAACATGCAGTGATAATTAACCGAAGCAATCTAGTCGGTAAGCCGTTATACCATCTTTTACTTGAAAAAAATGCTACCGTTACTACATGTCATTCTAAGACACAGAATCTCAAAGAGCACTGTCAAAATGCAGATATTTTGATCACGGCCATAGGTGATAGAACCAAATTCATTCTTACTGCAGACATGGTAAAAGAAGGAGCTGTTGTTATCGATGTTGGCATAAGTAGAGAGAATGGAAAGATTGCGGGAGATACAGATTATGAAGAGATAGTAAAAAAAGCATCGTTTGTTACACCGGTACCAGGCGGGGTTGGTCCTATGACAGTTGCAATGCTTTTAAAAAATACAGTAACCGCAGCTTCAATTAGTAAAGGCTTTGTCTCAGATTGAAAAAACAAGGTTGCGAAAGCAACTTTTGGATGCAAGGGATTCTTTATCACTAGACTTTATCAACATAACTAGTAAACAAATTCAGGATAATCTACGAAAAGTAGATTTTTTTAGAAATGCAAAAAGTATAGGAGTTTATTATTCGATAGGAAGTGAAGTAAAGACACATGATATATTACAAGAATTATTAAAATCAGGAAGAGAAATATCACTACCAAAGGTTGTTAAAAAAGATCTTGTTTTTAAAAAAATACATAGTGTTTCAGATCTTGAGGAAGGAAACTTTTCTGTGATGGAGCCAAAAGATCACTGTGAAGGAGTAAAAAAAATTGAAACCATGATAGTCCCTGCCATAGCACTTACAAGAGACGGACATAGGCTTGGATATGGTTTTGGATATTATGACAGATATCTTTCGGGTAAAAAATTGAAAACAATAGCGTTGAGTTATTCAAAACATATTATCAAGTCATTTCCACACTCTGACCATGATGTTAGAATTGATTGCATGGTTACAGAAGATCAAGTCATTAGGTTAAAGAATAAGTAAGGCCCTTTTTACCAATATCTTTTCTAAAGTACATGTTTTGCCAGGAAATTTTTTCAATTCTTGAATAAGCATTAGATATTGCAGAATCTAGTGTGTCACCCAAAGCCGTAACGCCAAGAACCCGTCCTCCATTTGTGAGTATTTTGTCATTTTTGCGTTTTGTTCCTGCATGAAAGATAAACGAGTTTTTATCTTGTGAATCAAGACCAGAAATTTCTTCGTTTTTTGGATACGAACCAGGATATCCCTCTGAGGCAAGCACAACACAAACAGCACTTTGTTTCTTCCATGATATTGGAGGAAGTTTTGTGAGAGTGCCGTCTATACTTGAGTTAATATAATCATACAAATCAGAATCCATCCGCATCATAATTGGTTGACATTCTGGATCGCCCATTCTTGCATTAAATTCCAAAACATATGGTTTTCTATCTTTTAACATTATTCCAGCATACAAAAATCCCTTGAAATTATTACTCTCTTTTTTCATAGAATTTACTGTTTTATCAATCACATCTTTCTGAATCATTTCTGCTAGAGAATCGTTAATTACTGGAGTCGGCGAATATGCACCCATTCCACCAGTGTTTGGTCCTTTATCATCATCATAAATTCTCTTATGATCTTGACTCGTAGCCATAGGAATTGCCGTATTTCCATCTGAAAGTGCAATGTATGATGCTTCTACTCCATCAATTCGTTCTTCCAAAATTATTTTAGATCCTGCAGTACCAAATCTATTTTTAATTAACATTTCATCTATTGCGTTAATTGCTTCTGCAGAATTGTTGCAGACGATTACACCTTTTCCTGATGCAAGACCATCTGCTTTTACTACAAGGGAATAATCAACCGATCTTGCATATTCTTTTGCTTCTTTTGCATCGTCAAATATTTCATATGGTGCTGTGAGAATGCTATGTCTTTTCATAAAGTTTTTTGCCCAAACTTTACTTGATTCAAGCTGCGCAGCTGCTTTATTTGGTCCAAATATTCTCAGTTCTCGGCGTATAAACTCGTCAACTAAACCTAAAGAAAGAGGGATTTCTGGACCTACTACAGTCAAACAATTTTTTTCAGAGGCAAATTTTGTAAGACCATCAATGTCATCAACCGCTGTTTCCACATTATTGATACTGCCTCCGTTTCCAGGCGCAAAATATATTTTGCCAANNGAGAGCTTCCAACCAAGAGCGTGTTCTCTTCCGCCAGAACCAACAACTAAAACATCAGTCAATAGTCAGTCTTTCCTCATCTAGTATATAATCCAAGATTGGTTTTAGAAATGTTGATTAACATTGCATTATAATCATGACAGATGAGCCAAATAGATAACCAAAAACAAGTCTATCTTTTTGTTCATGGCAGAATGGATCTTGAACCTGTTGCAATAAATGCACTAGTATCAAATGGTTTTTCAAAAGATAAGATCACATCTGCACGACCAGATAAAGTTGGAGACGTAGGAGATTACATGGCTATGCTTTGGATGCCACCAAATCCGGATCATATCAAGATTCAGAAGATAACAAAAGTGGAGCAGGTAATCCCTGAAGGAATGACAGGATTATGGAAGGGAGTCTCCAAAGAAGACATATTACAAATAAAACTGGAATAAATTTAAAAATCAGAGATCAATGCTGATACAAAATTTACAAATTCATCATCTGAGAATCGTATAACTTCAACTTTGTTTTGTTCTTTAGCAATTCTAACAGATTTGAGATGATAACATTCATCGCCTCCATTTAGTGTATTAAAAAAATAATCTTCACATGAACAAAAGCCCAATTCAGGATCAAGCCAGTGTTCATTTTCTTTTCCTACGACTGTCCAGATTTTACGTTGGCTGGGTTCAAAATAATGAAGCTTTATAGCTTTTCCAGATACGACTGCCGTCAAATTGTCATTGTCTTTTTTCATATGAATCCGGAGTGTTTTATCATATAAAAAATAACATGGAAGATTTGAACTGGTTTTGTATACAGCGGGTAGAAGCAAAGGACAATGTAATAATTATTGATGTAAAGAGTATATGAAAAAGATGATTTTTCTTATTCAATTACCTAAAATTAAGCAATAATTCAAAACTACTGTCTATCAATGCTTAAGACCAGAATAATTCGATCTCATCCTGCTTTAATGTTAGAAGATACGAATCGTTACCTTGTGGTTACTGATTTACATATTGGTTTTGAGAACACTCTTGCTGCAAATGATATATTCGTTGAACCGACTATCATCATTCGTGAATCATTAGAGGAACTTAGATCGATTATAAAAACTGAAAGACCAGATTCGCTGATACTCTTAGGCGACATAAAATCAAGCATAGATTCAATATCAAAAATAGAATGGCAGGCAGTTCCATTATTTTTTGAGATTGCAAAAGAAATTGATACTATTCTAATTCCTGGGAATCATGATGGAAGTATACAAAAACTCTTGCCTGATAATGTCAAACTAACAAGTTCATCAGGAATCGTTATAGAGGATGCACTTTTAACCCATGGTCACACTATGCCATCTGAAAATCTTTCGCATGTAAATAAGATAATTATGGGACACGTACATCCTGTTTTTTTTAGTGAAGGTTCAGTATTAGATGGTCAGAGGGTTTGGGTTTCAATGAAGACAGAAAAAAGAAAGATTTTTCCATCTTTACAAGGAGAGATTGAAATTATAATTGTACCTACTTTTAACAAATATTTTTATGCGAGTCATAAAAAATATAAAAAATCAATTTCACCAATAATTGAGCGAATTAAAGAATCCTATTCAGCAAAAATTGTAACTCTTGATGGTTCTATAATCGGAAACGAGTCTTTACTTGAAAGTGTAATCTAAATAATTGATTCGTATGGTTCAAGAGGTTTTTTTGTAGTTTCATTGTGTAGTAACCATTCAAGTGTTTTTGCAAATGAATCTGCCAATTCTGTAGTGGTAAGCACTGGAATACCAAGTTCCACTGCCTTTCTTCGTATTTGGTATTCGTCATAAAGCATTCCAACGTACTTTTCTAAAGTCGCAGTACTTGGAACGTTCACAATGAAATTTATCTTGTGTTCGTAAAGTAAATCTGCAATGTTTGGTTTTCTTTGTGGTTCGCTGATTTTGTAGACGACTTCGACATTTCCTATTCTTTTATCAGACAAAAACTCTGCAGTGTGTTCTGTTGCAAGTATCTTGTATCCAAGATTTTTTAACAATACTGCAGTTTGAAGCAGTTTTTCCTTATTTTCGGCACCACCCACTGTTATGAGAGCATTCCCTTCTTTTGGCAATGAATAACCTACAGATATCAGACCTTTTGAAAGCGCATCATAGAAGCTGTCACCAAAACATGCAGCCTCTCCAGTAGATTGCATTTCAACTCCTAGGATAATGTCAGCGCCTTCTAGTTGCATAAAGGAGAATTGTGGCACTTTAATTCCATAGGAATGAATTTTGCGCCATCTGTCTTTTGGTATCTTTGGCAATGTTTTTCCAAGAACAGCCCGTGCCGCTAAATTGATCAGATTCAATTTTACAAATTTTGAAACAAAAGGCATGGAACGAGATGCTCGTATGTTTAATTCTATTACATAGACTTGATCAGAATTAATTAGGAATTGCAAATTAAATGGACCTTTTATTGAAAATGCCGTTGCAATCTTTGTTGTATAATCAGTTATGGTTTCAATCACTTTGTTACTTAATCTCCATGGAGGAATGCACATCATTGAGTCGCCAGAGTGTACTCCAGCACTTTCTATGTGTTCAATCACTGCACCAATTACTACGTTTTTTCCATCACACACACCATCCACTTCAACTTCAAGTGAGTTTACCATGAATTTTGTGATAACAACCGGGTAATCTGGTGAAACGTTTGTTGCTTCTTCCAAGTATTTTTTTAGTTGCGTTTGCGACCACACAACCTTCATTGCAGCACCGCTTAGGACATACGATGGCCTAACCAATACAGGAAAGCCTACATTGTTTGCAAACTTTTTAGCATCAGATAGTTTTATGAATGCCTGCCAGAGTGGCTGCATTATGTGTAATTCATCTAGAACCTGACTAAATTTAGAACGATTTTCTGCTCTGTCAATGTCTTCAAACGATGTACCTATTATCTTAATTCCATTTTTTGCAAGTTTTGGGGTTAGATTATTTGCTGTTTGTCCTCCTACTGCAGTAACTATGCCAGTTGGTTTTTCAAAATCAACAATGTCAAGTATTCTCTCAAGTGTCAGCTCTTCAAAGTATAGCCTGTTACAAATATCATAATCGGTTGACACAGTCTCTGGGTTGCAGTTAATTACAGAAACTTCTTTGACGCCATTTTCTTGTAATCCCCAAACCATGTTTACTGTTCCCCAATCAAACTCTACACTACTTCCTATCCTGTAAGGACCTGCACCCAAAACTATGATCTTTTCCTGATCAGATTGTACTTCAAAGTCATTAGTGTCACCACCATATGTCAGATACAGATAGTTTGTTTTTGCGGGCCACTCGGCAGCAAGAGTATCTATTTGTTTTACGGCCGGAACAATTCCTGCATCTTTGCGGATTTTTCTGACCTCAAGATCATCTTTACTTATTATTCTGCCAATCTGCTTGTCTGAAAACCCTAGCTTTTTTGCATCTCGTAACAACTTTGTTGTGAACTTTGAGTCTTTGAGACTCTTTTCCATCTCTACTATGTTTCGGATTTTTTCAATAAACCATGGATCTATTACAGAGAGTTTGTAAATTTGTTCAACTGACATGCCTTGTCGCAGCGCAGCTGCAACATAGTACAAAATTCCGTCATCTGTGTTCTGAAGTTTATTTTCAATTTCTTCAATATCNNAACATCCTAATTGATTTTTGTAGAGACTCCTCAAAGCATCTGCCTACTGCCATCACTTCCCCAACAGATTTCATGGTAGGTCCAAGACTGCGGTTTGCAAGTTCAAACTTTGTAAAATCCCATCGCGGGTGCTTACACACAATATAATCAAGTGAAGGTTCAAAGCATGCGGTAGTTGTCTTTGTTATACGATTAACTAGTTCTGGAAGAGAGTGACCCATAACAATTTTCGCTGCCATGTATGCAATTGGATATCCAGTGGCTTTGCTTGCAAGTGCTGATGAACGTGAAAGCCTTGGATTCATCTCAATTGCAACATATTTTTCAGATTCTGGATCAAGTGCAAACTGGATATTACATTCTCCAACAATTCCAACATGTTGTGTTGCACGTAACGCGGCTGATCTTAACATATGATATTCATTGTTATCAAGTGTTTGCGATGGAGCCACAACTATGTTGTCACCTGTATGTACCCTCATTGAAAGTACGTTTTCCATGTTGCATACTATGACATTGTTTCCAAGGTAGTCGCGCATCACTTCATATTCTATTTGCTTCCAGTGACCAATGTATTCCTCAATTAAGACTTGACCAACAAGACTAGCATTTAGACCACGTGATACTATTTCATACAATTCGATTTCATTATGTGCCACACCTCCTCCTTTTCCTCCCAAAGTATATGCAACTCGAACAATTACTGGATATCCAAGTTCTTTTGCAATTTGTTTTGCCTCCTCAAAGTTGTAAACAGTTTTACTTTTTAGTACTGGAATACCGCATGCTATCATAGAATCCTTGAAAAGTTGCCTGTCTTCCGTAGCGTGTATTCCATCAACTTGAGTACCAAGTACTTTGACGCCGTATTTTTTTAAAATTCCAAATTCTTCAAGTTTTACTCCACAGTTAAGAGCAGTCTGTCCGCCAAATCCAAGCATCAATCCGTCAGGACGCTCTGATTCTATTATTGATCCAACATATTCGGGATTCACTGGAATAGAGTATACCCTATCTGCAAACCGAGTGTCTGTCTGTATGGTTGCGATATTCGGATTTATTAGTACGCTTTTGATTCCATCTTCTCGAATGGCTTTGAGGCATTGGCTACCGGAGTAGTCGAATTTGCGGTCGTTTTAGCGACTTTCGCCTGCTTCTCCGATTTTTATTGCCCCACTTCCAAGAACAAGAATCTTTTTTAGCGATTCATCTTTTGGCAGTTTTTTCCTCCTCCATAAGGCGCTTTAGCTCNNGCTATGAATTTTTTTTCTTTGTGTTTTATTCCTTCTACAGTTTGATCATCAGCATTAGTAAACCATAATTCGAGGTCTGATTTTTTCAATGAATCAGGATCTATTCCATATCCGTGGTTCTGACTTGTCACATAAACTCGATTGTTATCTAAATTGATGCACGATTTATTTTGTCCTCGATGTCCGTATTTTAGTTTGAATGTATCTGCTCCGCCTGCAAGCCCCATTATTTGTGCCCCAAGACAGATTCCAAGAGTAGGTATGTTTTTGTTTAAAAGTTCCTTTGCAGTTTTCATGGTGTCAGAACATTTTTGCGGATCGCCAGGACCATTACTTAATACGACGCCTTTTGGTTTGTATGAAAGTATTTTATCAATTGAAGCATTCCAAGGAAGTTGAATTACTTTGTATCCAATTTTTCGTATATTTCGTAAAATTGCATTTTTTACTCCAGTATCAATAACTACGACTACTTCGGATTCTGTCCCGTAAACTCGTGGCTCTTTTGTTGATACAACATTCATAAATTCTTCGTTTACGTATTTTTGTGCAGAAGCAAGTTTCTTCTTCAAATCACTTTCGTCAATTTCCTTTTCAGAAACTGCAAGTGCTGCCATCATTACGCCATTTATTCTGAGTCTTTTAGTTAGTTCCCTTGTATCTATTCCTGATATTCCAGGAATTTTTTCATTGTACAGCCATTCGTCAAGTGTAAGAGAGAGATTCCAGTGATTTGCAGTAATTGAAAGATTATGTACAACAAGACCACGTGCCTGAATTCTATCAGATTCAAAGTATTCAGAAATTCCATCCTTGTCCTTTTTTGATGGATCAGGTACACCGTAATTGCCTANNCCAGTATTGAATACAGATTCGCCAAAGACAGTAGTTGAATAACCAAAACCCATCCCATCAAAAACGGTCCCATCCTCAAGAATGAGCTTACCAAACTTGTTTACATGTTTGGCTTTTTTTATCGGAATTTTGAACCCTCAGCATGTGAATTCTATTAGAGATTTAAGTTTTTTGATAGAAACTTCAGTGCAACAAATGCAATTGTTGTGAAAAAGTTATAGCGATCAGATTTTGGTAATGTTTTACAGTGCTCTGAATTGTTCGCTCCATTTGTAATAGGCGCGAATCATTTCCATACTTACGCTTGGTTTTCTTCTTTCAAGAATTGTTTTAAAGTCTGTCATAGTAAGGTGTCGTGGTTGTTGTTTTTCTTCACCAACGACTGGATCTGGCGAATAATTTGGCGAGTTAAATAATTCGTTTACTACCATCAGTTGAGCAGATTGACATATGTCTCTGATATCACTTGCGCTGTATCCATCTGCAAGCTTGGCAAGTTCAGATGGTTTTACTTTGTCATCCATTTTTAGTGGGGCACTATAAAGTTCAAACAAGTTGGTTCTTGCATCAAGTGTCGGAAGTGGAACATAGATTCTTTTTGTAAATCTTCTAAGAAATGGCCAGTCAAGACTCCAAGGTTTGTTTGTTGCACCAATTACGTATAATTTTAAGTCTTTTCCTTTACCGTTAATTCCGTCCATTTCTGTAAGGAATTGGTTTTTTACTCTAATTTCTCCACCAACTTCACTGTTTCTGTTTCCTAAAAGCGAGTCTACCTCGTCGACAAATAATATTACTGGTAAGCCTTCTTTTTCTGCATAACCACGAGCCATGGTGAAAAGCTTTGATACATTTTTTTCTGCTTCGCCAAGCCATTTGCTCATCATCGATGCGGCGTCAACGTTGATGAAATAACCATCAATTTCACTTGCAGTAGCTGCAGCAAGAATTGTTTTTCCACATCCAGGTGGTCCATAAAGCAACATTCCTCTTGGCCATCCTAGTGGAAAAAGATCCGGTCTCTTACTAGGATATACTATTGATTCGCGTAGTGCGCTTTTTGCATCATCAAGACCAATTACTTCCTCCCAGCTAACGTTGGGCTTTTCTTTCATTACCATTTCATCAAACTCATTTTTGGCAAGTTGTTGTTTTTGTTGTTCAGGAGTTGCTCTTGGATCTACTACGGGTTCTAATGCGACATTAGTGAGTTGTAATGCCTTTATTCTATTTTGGTACGCTGCAGAACGCTCCATGTAGACCTTGTTTAGTTTGTTATCAGGGTATAGCTGTATTAGTTTTACAAGAGATTCTATGGCTCTTTGATAATTTGTTATAGCCATTCCTCGTGCACCTTGTGAATCAAGTTTGATTGCCTCAGCGGCAAATCTGCTTGCACTATTTTCTAATTCTTGAGGAGCTAGACTCATACCACAACTAAATTTCCACTGCGGTTTTTGTTAGGTATGCTTGTGTGTAAACTGGTGTAGTAGTATTGGTTAAATTAATTGGACTAGAGAGAGGATCTATCTTTTGTTCTTTATATTCGTCGAGACTCTTTTGTACCAATCTTCCTAAGGCCAGGTTCTGAGTAACATCCTCATGTAAATCTTGAATCTGTTTTAGAGCAGTTTCTGCAGATATAAGAAGATCATCCATATCGTCTCTCAGTATGTTTACAGAGTTTGCTGCATGCATTATAATTCCTATAAATTCCTCCAAAAACTCTTTAATGTCTTTTTTATCTTGATATTTTGATAACAAGTAATCAGCTGCTAGCATGACTTGTCTAAGGTCTTTTAGCTCTTCTACAGATAGTGTTTCTACGAATTGATCATCCTTGTCTATGCCCTTTTGTGCAATTTTTTGTTCTATTTTGGATGAAAGAAATCTTATCTGGCCAATATGGTTTGGAATATCTTTTACTGACTCAGTTTTTTTAAAATTGAGCATAACGGCTCATGCTTACAAGAAATCTACATTAGGGAACTGCTTGTAAATTTTAGAGTCAGCAATCAATTTAGCTTCATCCAAGAGTATGCAAGACTTCCGATTCGCCTCTTCAAAGTTCAGATTCGCACCTGTAAGATGACCAGCATCTATGATGAGGCCTGCAAGTACCAAGGATAGATCACCAAGAGATACATCTGTATCAACAGGTAAACCAAACAGTTGTGAGCGCACTGTTCTTACAATAGATATGGTCGGAGCAAGAACCAGCATGATATTTCCTAATCCAAAAACAGAATCTAAACATCTTCGAGCTTGTCGTAATGATTCGATTGCACGAGAAATTTCTAACTCGTAAACAAGTTTTTCTTTGAATTCTGAAATCGAAATACCTTTGTTTGTTTTTGCATAAAGAGACAGATTGATTTTGCTAAGATCAACTCTTTTTTGAATGAGCACATCAAGTGTCTTATCAACAAGTAAGGCAGCGTAATCAAGTCTTGGCTTTAGAGTGCTTGCTCGCATAATTGTGTCAGTTGTCACGTGGTTTACTTGCCATTTTGATTGCACAAACATACAAAATAAAAAGAATGATTTTTGTATATCAAACTCGTGTTACACTGTTTTGTGTGACTATAGTAACACCATCTGCAGATACAGCTTAGTATTTTTTCAAACATTTGTCCAATGAATTTAGCTATTGAACTTACCTTATAAGTAACAAAAGTTTGACGATGGTAAAAGGACAGGACTTAGCAGTAAGCCTAGAAGAGTTTGGTTTAAGCAAATATGAAGCCCATGCATATGTTACCTTGATAACAAAGGGAACAATTTCTGCTGGCGAACTTGCATACTATTCTAATCTTCCAAGGACAAAGGTATATCCAACTTTACTAAAGCTTGTAAAGAAAAAACTTGCCATAATATCAAAAAGTAAACCAATAATGTGCACTGGCATTTCCCCTGAGGATGCTTTTGATGAAATAGTTCAAGAACAAATTAACAAAGTAAATGGAATGAACAGCCTTGTAACAAAGCTAAAACAAGTAAGCGAAGACAGCAAAAAGGCACGCGGTTCCGAAGAAAAAAGATATTTTCATTTGACTCCAAACTATGTCTTCAAACAACTTGAAACCATGATAGAAGGTTCAAAAACTTCAATTCATGCAATGATTGATTCATGGGGCCTAAGTCTTTTTTCACAATGTAAAGACAGCCTTATTCATGCTGCCAGAAAAAATACTGATATCAGAATAATAATTCCTTCAAGTCTCGTAGGTTCAGAATCTTTTCAAGTAATTCCAGATGGAGTCAAGATAAAAACTTCCGATATTTCCCACAATTCAATTACATTTGATGACTCAGAGATACTTATGATCAATAGCAACAATGGGAAAGGTGCAATATTTCTATCAACCGAGGTTTTGGGAACAAACCAAGCAAAACTCTTTGAGCAGACTTGGAAAAACGCTACCAAAATCAATAATCTTACTACCATGACAAAGACAGATGCACAAGAAGTACTCAAGATAATTGAAGTAATAAATGGAGATGGTCTTGGTTTTGTTCTAAATTCTATGTTGCGCTCAAAAAATAAAGAAATCAACATACTAGAGTTTTTGCAAAAAAATGGCATAGATTTGGAATCAAAGACAATTGATGAGATAATCACCCTTGTTGATTCTACTTTGCAGATAACCTGTTCTGGTCAAGCACGATATGAACCACAAGGAAATCACATAATTATTGAATCAAAACTAAATAGCGGACATTCACTTCCTTGGGCAATGCTCCTAAATGGCTATCTTAGCAAGAAAGGATTCAAAACGAAAATGATGTATCATGACCAGCACAATGGCGAAAAGATACACATCAAAGTGGATTCCAAACTAGAAGCAAACTAAACTTGTTAACTTTATAATGTCATAGAATTTACCAGAACTGTAAATGGACATACCGTCTGAATTTAACGCAAAAAAAATAGAGGAAGAAATCAGAAATAATCTTTCGCATATTGATCTTCAAAAACTAATTTTTGAATCTCCTAACAAAACAAAAAAAATTGCCTTTATCGAAGGCCCGCCAACAATGAATGGAGTACCTCATGCAGGCCATTTACGTGGCAGAGTTATCAAAGATCTGTGGTATCGATACACGACTTTGCGTGGAAGCAAAGTCATTTTCAATGCAGGATGGGACACACAAGGACTTCCAGTGGAATTACAGGCCGAAAAGGAACTTGGTATAGAGGGGAGCAAGTCAGAAGTAATTGAATCTGCTGGAGTTGAAAAGATCGTTTTAGAATGTAAAAAGATTGTTCACAGATTTCATGAAAAATGGGTCGAAGCAGACAAGATGCTTGGAATGTCATTTGATCAGGAAAAAGCGTATTGGACATACAAAGATGAGTATATTGAACGCGAGTGGCAGTATCTAAAAAAAGCACATGAAAATGGAATTCTCTCAGAGGGATTCCGTGTTGTTGCCTACTGCCCTAGCTGTCAGACCTCGCTTAGTCACTCTGAAGTCAATCAAGGATATGAAACAGTTCAAGATCCGTCTCTTTACTACAAGGTAAAGTTACAAGATGAAGATTTGTTTCTGATTGTATGGACAACCATGCCATTTACTCTAGTTACAGACGCCATGGTTGGAGTAAACCCAGATGAAAATTACGTCTATACCGCAGTTGGTGACGAAACATGGCTTGTTGGTGAGAAAAGGTTACAAGAATTTATGAAAGAAGTAAAGATAGAAGATTATAAAATCTCAAAAACTGTCAAAGGTTCAGAGATAGAAGGAAAAAGATATGTTCATCCATTACTTGACCAGATACCTGAGCTAAAAGAATTGGCTCTTAAAAATCCAAAATTTCATACTACAGTGGCAGAAAATTTTGTTGATATCCAAACAGGCAGCGGTCTTGTCCATCTTTCACCGGTAAATGGTGAAGAAGATTTTGAAATTGCAAAAAAGAGATCAATGCCATATAATAATCCAATCAACGATGAAGCTAAATTTACAGATAAGGCTGGAGCATATGCAGGATTATTTGTCAGAGATTCAGATGAAAGAATTGTAGAATCATTACGTGATAGAGGAGCACTTGTCAAGATAGGTAAGATAAAACACCAGTATCCATTGTGTTGGCGTTCGCATCACAAACTGTTATGGCTAGCAAGAAGGGGATTTTTCTATTTCTTAGACAGGCTCGGAGAAAAAGCTGTAGAGGCC
>DUJB01000010.1:22584-27454 GCA_013330055.1 Nitrosopumilaceae archaeon | reverse complement strand
CCAACTCCTGGTAATTTCAGCAGTTCATCCAAATTGTCTGGTACTTTGCCATGATACCGTGAATCAATGATTGACGCAACTTCAATTATCCTTCTTGCTTTTACATGATAAAACCCAGTGGATTTGATTATCTTCTCAACATCAGAGACTTTGGCTCTTGCAAGTGAACGTGCAGTCTTGTACCTTGAGAATAGTTTTTTGACAACAGCTGAAGTGTTTTCATCTCTTGTCCTTGCAGAAAGTATCGTTCCAATAAGTATGCTAAGTGGACCACCAGTCTCTGCCTCATGCAATTCTCTAAGCGCAGTCATTCTGGGCGGCTTGACGGAATTCATCGTATTTATCATTCCACGCAGAATTTTTTCCATATGTTCTGATTGCATTTGTTTGTATTATAAGGATAAAGACCATACAAGTATTTTATATCGCTCAGATTAGAATACCTTGTTGGAATTAACAAAAGAAGAAGATGCATCTCTAAAAGGTGAATACGGAGAAACACTTGCACTTGCATACCGTGTTTTGGTAGCAATAGGCGAAGCTACAGATGCAGATCGTTTACTTCCAATTGAATGGGCACATCTTTCTGGTGTTAACTATAACACAATTGGTGATGCGGGAGAAGAGTTCCTTGCAAATCTTAGCAAAGATGCAAAATTCAAAGTAAAAACTACAGTTAATCCAATGGGGTTTGATCCCGATACTGTCTCAAAATATGATATCTCTGAAGAGTTTATTAAAAAACAAAATAGCATAAAAAATTCATATGAAAAAATGGGCGCAATACTCTCTTTCTCTTGCATTCCGTATGAAATTTTTGATTTACCAAAAAATGGCACACATGTTTCTTTCGCTGAAAGCAATGCAGCAATTTATGCAAATTCATTGGCAAATCTTAAAACAAACAAGGAAGGTGCTTTTAGTGCATTAGCAAGTGCATTGACTGGGAAAAGTCCTTTTTCTGACCTTAGAAAGGATGATTCAAGAAATCCAAATCTCACAATACGAATGAAAACTGAACAAAAAGATGAGCTGACCTATGGCATGCTTGGATATTTTGCAGGAAAAGTTGCCGGATGTTCTGTTGCTATCTCTGGTGTAAAAGAACTTGATAGACGTAGCTGCAAGTCGCTTTGTGCTGGTATGGGTACGTCTGGTACATGTGGAATGTTCACTTTGGGCGACGCCTCGGGAGAAACAATGGATTTTGGCAAAGAAGAGGCACAAAAAATACATGATGAACTAAACACTACTGACTCAGGTGACATTATTACTCTTGGTAGCCCACAACTTGGACTAGATGAGATATCCGATCTTGCTGGAATGTTAAAAGGAAAAGAATTCAAAAAAAGATGTATGATTTTTTGTCCTAGGACAGTTCAGGAACAGGCGCGACGTCTTGGACATGTCAATGATATAGAACGCGCAGGTGGTGAACTTCTTTCTGATTGTTGTATTTGTCTTACACCACTGATAGACAAAAAAGATGTAGACGGTGTTATTACAAACAGTGTCAAGGGCGCATATTATCTGAAAACATCAAACGGTGTAGATGTAAATCTTAAGAATCTTGCTCAAATCATACAGGAAGAAACCACATGACGTTAAAAGTAATTGTAAAAGGAAAAGCTCAGGGTCAGGTCATGATAGCAAAAAAACCAATCAATTTTCTTGGTGCTGTAGACAAAAAAACTGGCAAAATAAGAGATGAAAAACACGATCTTTTTGGCAAATCGCTTGCAGACAAAATTCTGGTCTTTCCCTTTGGGGTTGGCAGCAGTGTTGGAGCTTATACAATATACTCTTTGAAATCAAATAACTGTGCACCACGCGCAATGATATGCTCAAAAGTTGATATTACCACTGCATCAGGTTGTGCACTTGCAAACATACCTCTTGTTATGGCAACAAGGGAAGAGTATGATTCGTTAACAGATGGAAAAAAAATTCTACTTGATGCTGAGAATGGTAAAATACTATAACTGAATTCGTATTACATCTCCATTAGGACTAGTTTCCTTGAAAACAATTCCCTCAAACCTGAGTATTTTTGTACTCTTTCTTTTCCAACAATCTTGTGGTGCGCCTGCCTTTTCGCATGTATGATTAAGAAATTCTTCTTCATTCCAGCCATACTCAACAGGTACTTGAGGCAAAAGCAGACCCGCGCCAAATTCCCATTTAACAATCAATCCGTCTCTTCCTATCCTTATTCTGCTTGGGTATTCTGAGGCATCTTCTACGCAAATCTCCGCTGGAGGTGTTAGTACAGTTATCTCAAAGATAATGTCTGATAATTCTTCATATCTTACAGAAGGAAAGCGAGGATCTTCGGTGGCAGAAGCAATCGCTGCATCCACAAGTGATTGGTACAATTTTATTTCGGGCGTAGGAAAACCAATACATCCCCTAAGTTTTTCGTCTTTGTTTAAAGTAACAAAGACACCAGAATTATAAGAAAACCTAGATTTGAAATCTTCATCTAATATCATTTTTTTTCTTGTTTTAAGATGTTCTGTTACTGCCGATCTAGCTGTCCTTACCAAGATCTCACCATCTTCATCTGATAAGCTCATTGTAATCTGTTGTTTAATTTATTAACAAATTCTTGAAGTTTTTCAAAATGAGTTCCTTGCCAGTAGATCTTTTTGCATGCATCACACGCCCAAAATTTTTCTTCCCTTTCTAAAACGCCTTCTGGAATCTTACCTATGATCCGATATTTCTCTATTGGTTGTAATTTACCATTACAAACAATACATCTAGAATTGTTTGTGTCCATAACAAACTTTTCAAATTTTATACTTTGATGTATTTGCATAATTTGTTCAAGCTCATCATTTCCTCTGATTAGTATGGCTATTATGTCATGATTTTGGGCTGTTTTACAAAGCAATTCATCTTTTGTCAGTATGATCCGTTTTTCATTTTTTGCAACTGTAACAAGTTTTTCATCTTCAATAGATGAGAAATATGTTGAGTCATATCCTAAAACTCTGAGTTTTTTTGCAAGATTGCCTAACATGGCATCTACTATGAAAATTGGCTTTTTCTGATTCATTTGTACGCTTGACCGATACCAGATTCAACTATGTGGCTTTCGCCAGCAGGTATTACCCGTGTAAAATCATCCATACTAATTGCTTTAACTATACTCTCTTTCTCTTTAAACTTGAGAAATTCAAGTTTTATCTTTTTGGCAACTTCAACCATATCAAAACCTGATGGTTCAATTATAACATAATAGATACTGTTTTTTTTAACAGCTTCAGGAGGGCCACACGTCAAAGAATAACTATCGTCTTTTTCTAAAAGACCAATAGCTAAACGCATACTAGTTACTTTGACAAAATTTCTCTGACCGTCCACTATGAAAGAGCCTTTTGAAATAAACTGTCCACTTGGAGCAGCAGTCTTTATCTGGTCTGGATTTACCCANNTTAGATTCTAAACTCTTTTTTAAAAGGAAAAAGGGGGAGCCAAAAATTTCTGCATGAAACACTTTGTCGTCTTTTTCAAGATGTTTTCTAATAACTGATGAATTAGATGACGCATCACGACCACCAATTGCCAAAAGACCATCAGAAGTGAAAAACCATCTATATCTTTCATACCATTCTCTTTTTTTCTGTATTGTAAACACAACAGAATCCCTTGCAATGTTTTCTTGTTTTCTGAAACTTTCAAGACTCTTTTCAGTTTTCTTTTTTGCGGATTCTATGAATTCTATAGCATTTATCTGTCGTTTTGATTCATTAAACAACACTGAAGCAACGGCTTGTAGAGATGAATCAGGGTTTATCTGAATTTTTTCACCATTGACATCTATAAACAAAATACCCCTTTCTTTTACAAAATTTGCATTTTGCTTTCTAAGCATATCTATAATCATCGAACTTTCTAACGAAGTCACTCCTTTTGAAACCATACCCAATAATGATTTCGCAACCTCAGAAATGGCACCAGCTTTTTCTTTAACTACTGATACTGCTTTTATCTGATCTTCTAATTTATGTTCAAACTCTTCAATTTTTTGTGTAACAATATTTGCTTGTGATGACTTACCACGTTCAAGAAGATTCTGTGTAAATAGCGAATCTAATCCTTCCATAAAACTTGTAATCTTAGTATAGTTTGTATTTTCTATGTGACCAAGTTTTACAGGAAAGACATCAGCGCCACTTTCAGTTTTTACTAATACTGGATCATGTATCCCATTTACAATTTTTTCCACCAGATTTTTAGTGACCACAAAAATTTTTTCTACAGTTTTCTCAGAAAGACTATTTCCAGGTTTTAATGGATCTATTTCTGCAAGTCTAACTATCTCTTCAGCATATTTTGCAGGAATTCCTAGTGTCCTACCGATCCACCTTACCGTAGGCGTTGATACAGATAGTATTCCAGAAAGATCTTTTGGTGTAATATTAAAAATGTCTAATCCACTTTGCGGTGGAGGTTCGTAGTTAAATCCAACATTTAATTTTCTATGTCTTACGTCAATAGAATGTAAAAGAGCAAGTATCTTCATGTTTTTATCACATAAAATTATGTTGCCATCGCCAAAAAATTCTCCAATTAGAACAATCTCTTGTTCTAATGTATTAAATGTGACATAAACAATTCTTTCTGCACCAATCTGTTTTACTGAAGAAATTTTGGATCTGAGTAGATCATTTCTTAATCTCTTTACCAATCTGTTTTCCTCAATCTGTTCTATCTTAATTGTAGTAATCCATAATCCTAATGTAGAAAACATTAGTAGAATATCTGGTTTTTCTGGATGATGTAATTTAAAAAGTAGACTATCACGACTAATTCCATAAATGTTACTTACATAATATCCATCAATTTTCTTAATGATCTCATT
>DUJB01000010.1:0-22496 GCA_013330055.1 Nitrosopumilaceae archaeon | reverse complement strand
CAGATTCTAGACCATATGTAGGATTTGGGATTATGATTATTCTTTTTATCATATCTTATGGAATAGCAAAAGCAATGCATATACCGCTTCCACCATCAGACAAGAAAAAACTAATCATGACAGGAATAGGAAGCTACTTTTTCATATTCATCTTTACTTGGATTCTTATTCATACTCTGCTGCATCCAGCTGCTACAGGACTCCCTATCAAGTAGCACTAAAATATCTAGAGTGTGATATTGTGCTAGATGTGGAAACATAGTACACCTGGTATCCCAGACGAGTTATTTGAGAGAATTGAAGAAGTTCCTATAACAAAAGAAGAAATACGAGTCATACAGATAAGCAAAGCAAGACTATCACCAGGTCAAATAGTATATGATATTGGATGTGGAAGTGGTTCTGTATCTATCGAGTCTGCATTACAAGTCAAACCTGCTGGTAAAGTATTCTCAATTGATTTCGATCCAAAAGCTATTGAATTAACTAAGAAAAACCTGGAAAAATTCCAAATCTCAAATATTACGGTAATATTTGGAAATGCCACAGAAAAAATTTCTGAATTACCAATAGCAGATGCAATTTTCATAGGAGGAACTGGAGGAGACACTAAAGATATACTCAAACTATGTGAAGGTAAGCTAAAACCTGGTGGCAGAATAGTGATTGGTACAATCTTACTTGAAACACTAGTTGCAGTTTTGGATACAATAGAAAAACTGAAATTTTCCTCAATAGATGTTACACAAATAACTGTATCAAAGAGTAGAAAGACCTCTACTGGAACAATGATGCTAGCAAGAAATCCTGTTACTGTAATATCTGCAACAAAAATCTAGCTTTTAATTAGGCACAACTTGAAATCGCTTCTATTGACAGATCTAGTTTGTGTTGGTTGTGGTCCTGGAGATCCTGATCTTTTAACTGTAAAAGCTGTAAAGGCCATTCGTAACGCAGATGTAATAATATGTCCAACATCTAAAGAAGGAAAAACAAGCATAGCTTATTCTATCATAACTTCAGTAATTGATAATTCCAAAAAACCAGAAATTATAAACTTGGTTTTCCCAATGGTCAAAGACAAAGAAACGCTTGAAAATACTTGGGAAAGAAATGCTCAGGCTATAGCAAACGTGATAAAATCTGGTAAAAACGTCGTTTATCTTACTGTAGGCGATCCATCACTTTACAGTACTTGGATCTATATTCAGCGTGAACTAAAATCAAAATACCCAGAAATTAAGATCACAATAATTCCCGGAATAGTATCGGTGTTTGCTTTTGCATCAAAAGTAGGCATAAGCATTGCAGAAGGTGATGAAACCGTGGCAGTAATTCCTGCCTGTTATGATCTTTCTAGAGTAAAAGAAACAGCAAAAAACTGTGACACAATGATATTTTTAAAGGATGGAAGATATTTCGATCAAGTCATTACGTTATTAAAAGAGGCAGGATTTTCTGACAATTCAATTTTTGCAATAGCNNACCAAAGATACTTTCACTAACAAGTATTTTTCAATAATGGTGGTAAAGCGTGTCTAAGGTTTACTTTGTTGGTTGTGGTCCCGGTGATCCTGAGCTTCTTACCATAAAAGCAAAAAAATTAATGCAAAATGCAGATGTAGTAGTTTATTCAGGATCTCTAATACCACCAGAGATCATAAAATTATGTAAAAAAGCAAAACTACATGACGCAGCCAAGCTAGTTAGAGAAGAAATTTTTGACATTTTAAAAACTAACACAAGGAAAGGAAAGTTAGTAATTCGATTACATGATGGTGATCCAAGCATTTATGGTGCAATAAGAGAACAAACGGATAATCTTCAAAAAGCGGGTATAGACTTTGAAATCATACCTGGGATCACTTCCTTCTTGGCATCAGCTGCAGCTTTAGGTTCTGAACTTACACTACCTGGCGTTACCCAAACTATCATCATCACAAGGGCTGAGTCACGAACTAAGGTTCCAAAACATGAGAAAATCTCTGAACTTGCAAAGCATAAGGCAACTATGATATTCTATCTCAGTATACATCTTCTCTCAGACATAGTAAAACAGGTCATTGAAGGAGGATATCCAAAATCGACTCCGGTAGCTGCAGTCTATCGTGCAAGCTGGAAAGATGAGAAGGTAATAACAGGAACACTAAAAGATATTGTAAAGAAAGTGAGAGAGGAGAAAATTACTCGTACTGCAATTATTATTATTGGTGACATTATAAATCCAAAATCTTATGAATATTCCAAATTGTATGACAAGACATTTAGTCATGGATTCAGAAAAACAAAAATCAAATCATAATTGTTTTACAGTATTTTCAATTCCTATTTGGCGTAATCGCTTTTGAAAAAGTTTTACGTTTCCAGAAGTAAAAATTTCCATTGAATTTCGTTTTGATTNNACATCAACATTATTAGTTATGATTGGTTTCAACAAAACCTTTTCTATCTTTTTCCTACAAAATTTCTTATCATAAATAAATTTACCCGACTCAACAAGATCTATAAGCGAAGAAGCATTTATTGGATTTACCTTAATTTTTTTTGGTACGTCTTTTTTAATGAAGTTTTTTAGCATGTTACTTTCAATAACAGATTTGGTTGCAAGTATTGCTATAGAATCTGATTTTGTTTTGTTAACTGCATGTCTAAGTGGTGGATAGACCCCAATGATTTGTGATTTTATTAATTTTTTTAGTAACAATGATGGAGTATTTGATCCAATTATTATTAGATCTGGTTTAAATTTTTTTTTCAATCTAATAATGGTTGACTTTATTATTTTTTTAAGTTCAGAAACAGATTTTGTACCATATGGAAAATTCTTTTGGTCTGCAAAATAGATGATCTCCGACTTTATCTTTTTTTGTATGGGTCTAATGATAGAAAGAGAACCAAAACCAGAATCAAAAACTACTATTCTTGGCATATTGACAAAAAATTATGTGCCTGATTTACATTTTGTGAGCTAAATTTAGCCTAATGTTGATGATAATATACACCCGACATTAAGAAGCAAATTTTAAACTACCTCGCATGACAGGCTTCGATAAAACCTGGACTCGACAAGAGACTAGAGGTTTAAACGAAAAAATACATGACGCTGTAAAACCACAAGGAGCTCTCAAACCTAGAATTGAGGGCGCTGTGAACAAATTACAGGGTCAGATATCGAAGATGGATTCAATGTTGGGAAAGCTGAGAGAACGAGATGCACAGCTTTTCAAACGAATCGTAGCCGCAATGCAACAACACGATGCTAGTACGAGCAGAGTTTTGTCCAACGAGTTAGCAGAAATTAGAAAGGTCACAAAGATGTTAGGCAATGCAAGAATGGCATTAGAGCAAGTACAATTACGTCTAACTACCATACATGATCTTGGAGATGCAATGGTAGCTATCGCACCTGCAATGTCAACTATGAAGGGACTCAAATCATCCCTTGGAAGGTTCATGCCTGAAGCAGATGCAGAGCTTAACTCTATGACACAGACACTCAATGGACTAATGATGGATTCGCTAGCAGGTGGAGACTTTAGTGTAGACTCTGATGTATCTAGCGAAGAAACAGATAAGATTCTACAAGAAGCATCTGCAGTTGCAGAACAACAGATTGGCGATAGATTCCCATCAGTTCCATCACCCTCCGGAGTATCGTCACAATCAACATACGAGTAGGGGAACTCGCAATGGGAAGACTGGCGATTACGCCCACTTTTTCTATTTTAAACATAAATAAATTTATTTATGTTTATCACCAAATAATTCGCATTCATTTTTTTGTTTTGTAATCAAGGATAAGCTACGTTCCTTGCAAGATATGAATGAAGTTCAGAAACCTTAATTCTTTCCTGATTCATAGAATCGCGAGCCCTAACTGTGACCGTATCGTCTTGAAGAGTTTGATGATCTACAGTAATGGCAAATGGTGCTCCTACTTCATCTAGACGTCTGTACCTTCTTCCTATTGCACCAGAATGATCCAAGAATGCATCATATGCTCTTTTAATCTTTGAAAAAATCTCTTCAGTTTTTTCTGCAAGACCATCTTTTTTTACGAGCGACAGTACACCAACATGAACCGGAGCAAGGTAAGGCTTTAGTGAAAGAACAACTCTATCATTTTCCTTATCCTCACGTAAACTATGCTCCAATATAGTGTAAAGACTCCTATCTATCCCCATAGAAAGCTCAAACACATGTGGAAGAATCTTTACATCCCCATCAAACACTTCAAATTTCTCCTTACTTGTATTAGCATGGTTTTTCAAATCGTAATCTGATCTGTAATTGCATGCAACAAGTTCTAACCATCCTGTTGTAGTTTCTACTTCAAAATCAAAAGCAACTGATGCATAAAATGCCTTTTCTTTATCACCGAGTTTTCTAAATCTACTTCGTTTGGTATCAATACCAGTTTTTTGATAAAACTCTATAAGTAATCCTATATAGTATGCAACGAGCTTGTTTGGTAGAATTCCTGAATCTAACGCCTCTTTACATGTTATGGATTTGATAGTATCACCAACCATTATTCTAATCTCTGTATTTTCAACTTCAGAAAATTTTTCAGAGTCATTTAACCTATTTGGGTTACAAAAAACCTCGATCTCTGCTTGGTAGAATTCTCTTAATCTTAAAAGACTTTGACGTGGAGAAATTTCATTTCTAAAACTCTTGCCAATCTGTGCGATCCCTACAGGCAGCTTACCTCGCATTGTTTTAAAGAGCCTTGGGAAATCTACAAAGATAGATTGACATGTTTCTGGTCGTAGATAAGCTGATTCTGACTCTGGACCAATTCCCACTTTGAACATCATATTGAATTTGTTAGCTTTATTGAATTTGCCTTTACATTTTGGACAAACAAGATTTTTTTCTGTAATTAGTTTATCAAACTCGGAAAGATCAGCACTCTCAGGAACCGCAATTGAGGTAATTTCTATAATCAATTTATCAGCTCTAAAAATGGATCTACATTTTTCACATACTACAATTGGATCTGCAAAGCTTGCAAGATGCCCTGATGCTATAAAGACTGATTGTGACATTATCTGAGAACCATCGATCTCCATCATTCTATCTCTTCTAACAAATTCACGTCTCCAAAGTTCTATGAATTTATTTTTAAAACTTACTCCAGAAGGACCATATTCCCAAAATCCAGCTTGTGCATCTGCATATATCTCACAGCTTGGAAAATAAAACCCACGTTCTAATGCAAGCTGCATTATTTGTTCATAATTCATTATACATCGACCATCTACAGTTATGCCAATTCCTTTACTTTTTTTATGTTTCCAAAGTCATCACGCCTATCATCTATTGGTGTTTCCAAAATGATTGGAATCTTTTTAGAATTAGCAAATTTTACAACATAACTAAGACCGGTTTCTCCAATTTTTCCAAGGCCTATATGTTCATGCCTGTCTTTATTGCAACCAATTTCTCCCTTTGAATCATTAAGATGGATTATCTTGAGGTGTTCTATCCCTACAAATCTATCAAACTGTTCTAATGTTGATTTGGTTGTTTTTTCAGTTCGTAGGTCATATCCTGCTGCAAATGCATGACATGTATCAAGGCAGACACCAAATCGTTTTGCTGGTTTTAGCTGGAATAAAATGGAAGCAAGCTGTTCGAAGTTTGAACCCACACTATTTTTTTGTCCAGCAGTATTCTCTAAAAGTATCATGACATCATTTGGAGTGTCCCTTATAGCGTTTGTGAAATTCTTAGTAAGTTTTTCTATTCCTTTTTGATCGCCAGCTCCTTTGTGGCTTCCAAGATGAGCTACAAGATAAGGAACACCCAGTTTGCTACACCTTTTCAACTCATCCACTAATGAATTCAAAGATTTTGAAAAAGGATCATCATCTGGAGATGAAAGATTTGGTAAATATGGCATATGAGCTACTGTTGCAAACGGATCAATTTTACTCGCAGATAATTTTTCTCTAAAATTATTTATGTTATCGTCTGAAAGTAGTTTTGCCATCCAACCACGTGGATTTCTTGTAAAAATTTGAAAAGCATTACAGCCCAGAGTTAATGCATTATCTACAGCTCTATCGATGGAGCCGGAAATAGATACATGGATGCCAACCTGCATAAAGTGGGTAATTATCGAGTATAATTTAAACTCCTTGTGTTAGATGATTTTAAAAAATTCATTAATATTGATCTTTTAATTAATATCTGCAAAACCTTTGCATATCATATAAACAGCTGCATATTTTGGAACTGTTATTTTCTCTTTTTCATATGGACCGTATTTTTTATTTTTGAGTTTAAAGGAAATTGGGCAATTTGCTATAATCTCAACATTCTCATCACCAAGAAGGCATGCATCAGAAAATGGATCAAAATTTTCTAAATCTTTGCACAATATCTTTGAAAGACCACTCTTGCTGTTTAGAGATCCTTCTAATCTAAATATTCGATGAATATCCATGGTTACCTTAGGATCGATCTTTACTCCTATTTCTTGTCTCCAATCTTCAAGTTTTGCTTGAAATACTGAATATCCTCCTGAAATGACTTCTTGTACAATCTTTGCTCGTTTAGACTTAGAACCAAAGATCTCTTTTGCAACTCTACCACGCCAACCTCTTTCATTTACATCAGGAAGTGTAGATTTAGAATTATTTTGTTTGTTCATACCAAGAGTTTCTGGTATTATTCCATTAAACATGATATAGTCTGCCAGATCTGCTCTCTCTCTTGAATCTAGAGTTTGATAGTCAGAATTTACTACATATACATGAAATCCTTCATTTCCAGAAAAGCATACTTTAATCTCTTCTTTTTGGATTCCAAAATCTTTGGTTAATATTTCAAGTAGTCTTACCACCTCTTTCTTTGATTCAGACATGCAATTTTTACATGTTACAGATATCGTTTCAAGTTTTGTAGATCCGCATACCGAACAATTAATTCCTTGTTTTACAATGTTTTGACAAGAGTTGCACTTGCAACAAATATGACTAGTTCTACAATCAAGCTTCAGATCTTTTGCATCAATATCAAAAATTAGATCAGCGCCCTTCCAGTCCTTTTCTGACATGGGTAGATTTGGAAATGAGTAATACGCATTTGAGCAATATACATCAGATGGAACCTGTGTCATTAGTAACAAATGTAGTTCTTTATCGTCTTTTATGGAAAGATGTCTTGTCATTCCCTCATTGAATTTTTGATAACCAAATTCTCGTTCAGAGGTTCTTGTAGGAACATGAATAAGTTCAAAGTGTTTAAAATAATACTCTTTGAAAACATCATTTACTAGTTTCACATTTTTTTCAAACATTTGCAGTCCTCTTTTTTCCAAACTGAGTCGGGTTTATGATCCCATTACATTCAGGGATTTCAAAACAAAGATTTTCACTTTTTAGCTTATCACATGAAGGGCAAGAATATTTTGTTCCTTTTCCAGAAGAGCCTGCAATATGATCAAGCTGATATCTTGTCACACGTTCGTTATAGTCTGGCGCATTCTTAAATAGTGGAGCAATCTGATCTGCAGTTTGACCTTTTGATAATAGATATGTAGCAAGCATAAATCTTCCAGAATGCGGCAAATTTTCTCCTCTATCAAGAACTTCAATAGCATGTTTGATGCAAGGCGGATAATCAGATGAAACTATAACATATTCCGAAAATTTTTTTGCAAGTAAGGATAGATCAGATACACGTTCTCTGAATGTTTCTGGGATAGACGGAATGTTAACTGCCTGAATTTTTGAATTTATGTATCCATCTAATTCTTTTCGTATGAGTCTAACGGTTTCATGTGCAGTCAAAAACACAAATCCATTTTCTACTCTCCTGTTTATCAGCTTCCACTCTTTCTCGTGAAACTGAACTGCACGTTTGAGATAATCTGACACACTGATAACAAAATCCTCCTTATCTGTCATCACTTTAACTGAAAAAAGATCTTGCATTATTTTTAATGGCAATTCTAATTTTGTTTCATTTTTTTTCTGAAGAAGATCTCGTTGTAAGTATCTTTCAGCTCTTCTTGCTTCTGAAAGAGAAAATCTTTTGATTAAAGTTGGTATACCGGCTGATTTTAACAAAACTATTGCAATTACAAAAGAAAGAATTTCAGAATCCATATTTTCAAAATCTTCGATAGCTGAACCATAGATTTGTCCTGTTGTAGCAACCACGATTCTTCCATAGGCTTTTTCCACTATTGGTTTCCAATCTGGATGACCAAGTTGTTCCAAATTAAAGCCCTTATCACGTAGATATTCGCCTGTTTCTGCAAGGAAGGGATACTTTACTAAATCTCTGATACCTAGTTGTATCATGATATCTTTTGTTCTTTTGACCTTAAATGTATACGGACCTTTGGTAAGACATTAATTTGACACAAATGAAGGTAGCGTGATTTTGTATAGCTCATCTACTGAAAACAGTCCACAATCGCCCGATGCTGGAAGGTATGTTCGTCTAGGACTTGCTGCGCTCATAGGCATAGTAATCTTTGTTGTAGTTGGTAACCAAGCAGTAGTCTTATTCATGAATGTAAATGAGTTTAACGATCTCTTTACAAAACCTTTGTTCTATTCCATCATTTCTGCTCTAATCCTAGCATCAATCACATTAATTAGAGTCAACATAAAAAATCGCTCCTCAGTAGCATGGTATGCAATTCATACAGCAATAAATTTTCTAAAAAAAGGAGAAAGTAGTTCAATATCATCTAACATTCCAAGTTTTCTAGACTACAAACTAAGCGTTCCTAATTTTGTGATCTGGCAAATTACGAAGGTGTTACTTTTTGGAGCACTTTTTAGTAATCTAATGTTTGGTTTTGCAATACAATATCTGTTAGAAGGAAATGAACTTGGTGTAGAAAGTATATGGGGGTTATTTTCACTTTCTTTTACTACACCTCCGACAGATCCTTCCTATGCTACAGATCGAATTGTTCCGATGATTCCAGCTTTAACAATTTTGGTTCCACCTATACTTGCAGCAATAGGTATACGTCTAGTACTGTATGTTGGATTACATCCTGTCATTAAAGTGGTTACAAACTACCTGCAGGACGCATCAAAGGGCAAACCAAGATTCCTGGATTACATTGCCACAATTGAGGGAATAATTGGCATAGGAATATTGTGGGCTGGCATCAACATGTTTTTCACCAACCAGATAGATTACAACACAAGATATGCAATAGGTGGAACACTTGCAGCAGGATTTAGTCTTATTGCGTTTTATTTTGTTGACAAGTATAGATCAAGAGTAATAATTCAACCATCAAAGCGGGACATCTACATACGTGTTCTTACAATACTTGCTATTGCAGTAATTGCAGGTTCTATAATGGCTGTTAACAACAGCATTGCTGATGCAAGAAAAATTGAATATCTTGGTCCTTACAAAGCTCAACAAATAGGCATAAACCAACACCTTGGTCAACTAGATCAAATTAAGAGCAATACACATGAAGTAAAACTAGAATCTGTTCCTCCAAGCAACATTAAAAATTATATACTACAAAATAAGGAAACTCTTAACAATGTAAGAATTTGGGACTGGGATGCAGCGTTTGCAAAACTGAAGCCAGAGATTGGTCTAATACCATATGTTGACTTTGAAGATAATGACATTCTAAGATTTAATGATAAGCTATACTGGACAGCATCAATGAAGCCTGTTCTCCCATCATCTGTAAGCTTAGAAAACAGATGGTATAATGAGCATCTCGTATACACACATGTTCCAAACGGATTCCTCACTCTAGAAGCAAGTAATGGTACAATAATTGACAGTAGTACGCTATTCAAGCAAAGAGCTATCTACTATGGAGAAGGGGGGCTCTTCCAAGAAACTTGGTCTGCCTACCCAGCAAATAGAGGAGACACAACTGCAGAACTAAACAATGCATTATACAATGGAGAAGGGGGTCTGGATGTAGCACCGCCACTAAGTCAAATCTTTGAACCAAACTTTTTGCTCTCTTATCCAACAGAATCCATCCACGTTATGAGATTTAGAGACATTCATGATAGAATGCAAACACTTTATCCATATTTCCAATATGATCTCTTTGGACAAGAAGTTGATGCTCTACCTGTTACCGATGGTCAAAAAACCTACTGGCTCATTCCTCTGATAATTGGATTTGATACACATAATATTCCATGGACTGTCAGTAATCCGTACCTTAGACTCGTTGGATATGCGTTAGTTGATGTATATGATGGTAACATATCTCTAATAAAAACAGGAGACGACTTTTTCACAAACATGTTTGTAAGCCAATACAAAGACAAATTTATCGAAACTCCTGCATGGCTTGAAAAACAAATACGATATCCTGAGGAACTATTCAACTGGAAAGTTGAGATGTATAACATATATCATGTCACAGACACTTCTACCTTCATACAAGCAAAGGAATTCTATGAAGTTCCACAAGGACTAGGCGCATATTATGTACAAGCAAAACCGCCAGGATTTGATACAAGCGCATACGTTGGATTGCTTTCTCTTGAATTACGCGGTTCAGAGGGACGAAACCTAGCAGGTTTTATGGTAGTAGAAAATGATCTGAAAAACTTGGGAAAGATGCAATTTTATGAAGTACCGCTAGATTCTGAAACCAAACTTTTAGGTCCTACGGCAGTACGTGAGGCATTGGATAGAGATCCTGACTTTGCTCAATTAAAGACATTACTAAGAAATCCAAGAATTGGAGACAACATTCTATACAGAATTGGTGATCATGATGTTTATTTCATTCCAGTATATACTGCAGGCGCTGGTGGAGTTGTTACTCAACTTGGAACAATTGCAGCTGTTGGTGCTGCATTTGATGGTGAGTATTATGTTGGAATGGGAAACACAGCTCAACAAGCCTTTGAGGCATATCTTGCCAAACTCTCCGGTGTTGCACCATCCACTAGTGGAGGATATGTAGAACTTGATAGAGATTCACGTATATTGACACTAAAATCATTATTTGAGGAACAAAATCTCGAAATTGTTAGTCCTACCTCAGTACAGATTCCATTATCATTTGAAGAAGGCAAAATTTCTTTCTTCCAAGAATCTGATCTTGAAGATACAAAAAAACTAGTTTCAAACTTCATACAGAGTTTCATAAAACCTCGAAGTGATAGGGTAATTGTTTGGGAGAAAGACAACACCATCAATTTTGGTTCCATAGTGATAATTGAAAATATACCAGAGTTACATTATGTCTCAATAGAAGTTGGATAAATTCAATTATTGAGAATATAAATAAGCTTTTGTTAATTGTACTCATTTCAAAAAAACTGTAAAAGTACATAATCTGAATTTTCTTTCAAACTATTCCAATACGTAACAACCAGTGGAATAGGTCAATATACCTCACAAACTTTATCAAAACATGCTTTTAGTAGTAGATAATGGATCTGTTTATACAAGATCATTACTAGATTTTTTAATTGAGAAAGAAATACATCATGAAACCATCACTTTTGATAAAATTGTTCCATCAAATCTCTTCAAATATTCAGCACTAATCCTCTCTGGCAGAAGAAAAAACGATCCATCAATGAATGCAGTTAATTCAAAATTAATCAAATATGCTGTTGCTGAAAAGAAACCGCTTCTTGGAATATGTTATGGTGCAGAAATTCTTGCTCTCACGCTTGGTGGTACACTTAAGAAAATGGATCAGATACACAAGGGAAATCAAGAAATCGAGATACTAAAAACAAATCCTCTTTGTAACGGGAAAATCAACGTATTTGAAAGCCATTCATATTTAATATCAAAGTTAGACACGGCTTTCACACAGATTGCCAAATCTGATGTTTGTGATTTTGAAATTATCCAATATAATAAATTAAATATCTTTGGTACACAATTTCATCCAGAGATGAGCAGTGATGGAAAACTTCTATTAGAGAAATTTGTCTTAATTTGATGGTTTTAATATCTAGCGGTTAATATCATACTTCTTGGAGTCAGAACACATGCTTTTTCTACCAGTAGTAGAAGAAGATGAAGAAAACATTTGCCTACCGCTTGTAATCACAGTTGTTTCCAAATACTGGGGAGTTGATTTGCCATTTTCAGAAGCAAAAGAGATCTCCAAAAAATATCCAAACATGAAAGGAAGCATAATGATCGAAGGAATCGAGCTTGCAGAAAGACACGGCTTGACAAGTTTGATTCTAAGTTCTTCCATTGGAGAATTGAAAAAAATAATTGATTCAGGAATTCCTCCAATTGTCATTCTTCCCGGTATACAGGATACTGTACAACATGCCTCAGTTATTTCTGGATATGATGAGACAGAAAGTACAATAATCCATTATTTCCCTAAACCTGATACAATAGGAGTTATTCCAGAAAAAAAATTTGATCAACAGTGGTCAGAAGATGGAAGATTAATGCTTCTAATTGCACCTTCTGACATCCTTTCCAAATTACATCCTGAAAACATAAAACTAGAAAAATCAAATAGGTATTGTTTTATTTCTGAAAAATTGCGTTTACAGAAAAAACTTGGTGATGTAGTGAATACATTAAAAAAAGCCCTTGAGATAGATCAAACGAATTCTACAGCATTCTGTCTTCTTGGCGGAATGTTAAATGATCAAAACTCTCCAGAGGCAATAAAATACTATCAAAAAAGCATAGAATGCAACAAATCGTGTTATCTCGCGTACCGCGGCCTTGGCAACTACTATCTAAAAATGAAAGATTATCAAAATGCAGAAAACTTCTACACAAAAGCAATCGAAATAAACCCAAACCGGTTTGGTCCAATTTACAAAAATCGTGGTTTGGTAAGATTAGAACAAGACAAAAAAAATGAAGCCAAAGAAGATTTTTTAACTTATTTGAATCAAATGCCTAATGCAGCAGACAAAGTTAACATACTAGAAGCAATAAAAGAGCTGTAATTTTCTATAGAAAGGTTTTACAACACTTTAGTGAATAATAATTTATGGATTGCATTTTTTGTAATATAGTAGAAGGAAAGATCCCTGCACGAAAAATAATGGAAACGGAAAAATCCTTAGCATTTCTGGATGTCTTTCCTTTAACAAAAGGTCATACCCTAGTCATTCCAAAAAATCATTATTCAAAGATTCAAGAAATGAGTAACGATGATAATATAGATTTATTTGAATCAGTGAGAGTTCTTACAAACAAGATCGAATTATTGTTTTCCTCTTCGCTTATAGCTATTCATAACGGAAAAGAAAGTGGACAAGAAGTACCTCATGTGCATGTACATATTATACCACGAACTATTGATGACGGTGCTGGCTCAGTTCATAGCATGTTTAGAAAAAGACCTCATTTTACAAATGATGAACTTGATCAAATTGCAGAAAAACTCAATAAAAAAATTGAATCTTAAAAAATTCTTGATAATTAAATGCGGAGTGCGGGATTTGAACCCGCGGCCTTCAGCTTGGGAAGCTGACGTCGTGCCGGGCTGGACTAACTCCGCNNCCACAATGTGAAAAAACTGCAACACTTGATGACGATATTACAACTGTTAAATGTGCTGATTGTGGATTTGAAGCAAGATATGATGATTATCTAGAAATCATGAAAGAGAAAGTTGGTGAGTTAGTAACAAATTTTAATCCTGACAGATCCGGATTTTAAATTACCAAAAACTTCCTTTATCTGAACAATCAAGATGTGAACCACAGTTTGTACAAATCATATGGCATGATTGCATCGAGACCATTGGCTTTTCGCATTTGGGACACTTGATTTCTTCCATGATTTTATTTTGTAGGTAATTATTTTAAAAGATTTAGGTACAAAGATTAATTAATAGTCTTTAGACTTTTTCAAAATGCTTGGCCATATTCAAGATTACAATATCTGACAAAAAAGGTAAGTCAATAACAAGAGAACTAAAAGAAAAGGATGCAAACCCACTGTTAGGCCTCCAAATAGGGAATGAAGTCGATGCAGCTATAGTTGGACAACCAGGAAAGATGCGAATAACAGGTGGAAGTGACAAGTCTGGTGTTCCCCTGAGAGCTGATATACATGGAGGGGCACGAAAATACATCCTGCTTTCAAAAGGAGTTGGTCTACAAGATGCAGAAAAAGGACAACGCTTTAGAAAACTTATTCGTGGAAATATGATCACAGAAGAGATCTATCAGATAAATTGTGTACTGGATGGTGAACTGAAAATTGATGAAACTGCAAAAGTAGCTCCTGAAGAAAAACCATCTGAAAAGCCAAAAAAGGCATAAGTTAACATAGTCGATTTTGAAAAGCTGAACATTGCATTGGCGTGAAACTCTTCCAGATTGGTATATAAAAAAATATGGACATCAACCATGTGTTAACATTGGTACTGCTGGACATGTTGATCATGGTAAAACAACNNATCACAATCCGAGTAGGATATGCTGATGCGGCATTTTACAAATGTAAAAATTGCGAACCACCACTTGGATATTCTGTTACGCCGAAATGTAACAATTGTGGAAAAGAAAGCGATCTATCAAGAGTTGTAAGTTTTGTAGATAGTCCTGGACATGAAAGTCTCATGGCAAACATGCTTTCAGGTTCTGCTTTAATTGATGGAGCTATGCTTGTAATTGCAGCAAATGAAAAGGTGCCACAACCACAAACCAAGGAGCATCTACTTGCACTACAAACGCTGGGAATACAACAAATTGTACTAGTACAAAACAAAGCAGATCTTGTCTCATATGAGGATGCTATGACAAATCATGATGATATTATCAAATTTGTTAAGGGTACAAATGCTGCCAAGGCACCGATAATACCAATTTCTGCCCAATCAAAACTAAACATAGACGCATTAATTGGAGCAATTGAATCCACCATTGAAACGCCAAAACGCGAGGAATCAAAAAATACAGTAATGCATGTACTTCGTTCGTTTGATGTAAACAAACCTGGTACTAAAATTAAGAACATTAAGGGAGGTGTAATAGGAGGAAGCATTATTCAAGGTTCTTTAAAACTGGGTGATGAAATTGAGATTAAACCAGGTCTTGCCAACGAAAAAAATAATAAATATGAATCAATCAGAACACAAATNNATGACAAGAAGTGATTCATTGATTGGCTCTGTAATAGGAAAACCAGACACCCTACCAGAAAATTCGACAAGTGCAAAACTCGAAGTAAATCTATTTGACACTGCAGTCGGCTCAGCAGACGAGATAAAAGTTTCATCTATACAAGTTGGCGAATCGCTAAGACTAAGCATAGGAACGGCACCAATCCTCTCAAAAGTTACCAGTGTTAGAGGAGAAAAGATCGAAGTACAGTTCAAAAGACCTGTCTGTCTCTTTGAAAAGGGTAAGGTTGCATTAAGCAGAAGGTTAGCAGAAAGATGGAGATTGATCGGCGCGGGTGTTGTGGTTGGTTAAGGTCGTCTGTGACACAAGTTTTTTGATGCTTCTTGCATCCAAAAATATCAAAAATACTTCAAATCTTGAAACAGAGATTGGGGCGATTGAGTTTTTAGTTCCTGATTTGGTCATAAAAGAACTTGAACAAATATCGCATGGGAATACAATAAAAAAAAAACTTCCGCATCTAATGCTTTACAATTAATTAAAGATTTTAAAAAAATTAACATATCAGGAAAATCAGTAGACGAAGCATTGATTTCACATATAAAAATCCATAAAGGAATAATAGCAACTATTGATTATGAACTCAAACAAAGAATAAAAAAATCCGGCGGGTCAGTTCTTTCTCTAGCAAACGATAGAATTGTTCTAGAATCTTAGTAAAATTTAACTTGATCATAAATTAATTCTTGGTTATGTTTGAATACCATGGAATCAAAATAAGATGGTACGGTCATGATACATTCACACTAGAAAAAGAAATAACAATTTGTATTGATCCATACCAACTATCTAAAACTATACAAGCTGATCTCGTATTAATTTCACACAATCATTTTGATCACTTGAGTCTGGAAGATCTAAAAAAAGTCTCCTCTAAAAATACAATAATTGTTGCTGCAAATGAATGCATATCTCAAATTTCAAATATATCATTAAAAGAAAAGATAGGAATTTCACCAGGAGAGGAAAAAACAATAAAAAATGTTATAGTAAAAGCAATACCAGCATATAACATAGATAAGATAAATCCAGATACAAAAAAACCATTTCATCCAAAAGAAGACAAGAAGATCGGTTTCATTATTACAATACAAGGAACATCATTTTATCATACAGGTGATTCGGATCTTATTCCAGAAATGACTGATCTCAAACCTGATGTTTTACTTATTCCTGTTAGTGGTACCTATGTGATGACAGCAAAAGAAGCTGCAACCGCAATTGAGAAAATCAAACCAAAAATTGCAATTCCTATGCATTATGGTACCATAGTAGGCAGTGAGGATGATGCAAAAGAATTCAAAGATATGATAAAATCATGCAAAGTACAAATTCTCACAAAAGAGTAATAAGTCTAAAAAATTCCACACAAATTGATTGATTTCTAATAAGATATTTACTTTTGGTAAATTTGAATTTCAAAGGCACCATTTACTGATTATAGGAATACTTGCCATTTCATTTTCTATATCTGCAATGATTAGATCACAAGCTGCTGATTATGGCTTTGAACTTAACGAGTTTGATCCTTTTTTCAATTATCGAGCAACCCAATATCTTGTTGATAATGGTATAGACGCATATGTAAACTGGCATGATGATATGAGCTGGTATCCACAAGGAAGAGATGTATTTGTAACATCCCAAGTCCCATTGCATTTTACAGCGGCATTTTTGTATCAAATTTTTGGTGGAGGTTCAAGCCTCTATGATTTTACTATAATATTTCCTGTCGTTTTTGGCTCGCTTACCGCGATAGTTATCTTTGCATTAGTAAGAATTATTGGCGGTACAACCGCAGGCCTTTTTGCGTCACTATTCTTTGCACTATCACCAGCTATAATCATTAGAGGCACATTAGGTTGGTTCAAATCAGAACCACTTGGACTCTTTTATGGGCTTTTAGCTCTTTACCTATTTCTTAGTGGATTAAAATCAGAAAATCACAAAGTGGCTTTTGGAAAGTTAATTGGCGGTGGATTGTTTTTAGCAATCGGTTTTGCTTCTTGGGGAGGAATACAGTTTTTCCTTATGCCTGTAGGATTGTTTATTGTAGCACTTCCATTCTTTAGAAAAGATCACAAATTCCTCCTTTGGGCAATACCAACCTTTGTAATAACTACGGTTCTTACCTCATCTTTATTTGCAAGACCAGGAATTAGTTTTCTAACTGGCATTGGGGGATTTGCTCTAATTGGACCAACTATATTTCTAGTTGTTCTAACATTTATTAGAAAATTTAGTAAACAAGGAAATGTAATAAGAAATAGTTTAGCATTTTTAGGAGCATCTATTTTAGCTGGTTTTGGAATAATCTCATCTAACATTCTTTCATTACCAAGCTTTCGTTATCTTAATGCAATAAATCCATTTTTAACTACAAAAGATCCCCTTGTAGACTCTGTTGCAGAACATGCAACACCAACACTTACTCAAAATTTTTTCTTTTTATCTGTGTTATTATTATTTGCCGGTATAGGTGTTTGGTTAATTTTTAGAAAGGAAGTATCTAATGATAATATTTCATCGTCAATTAAAATCAAAAATGAAATGTCCATATTTGCATTGATCATAGGACTCATTGGAGTTTATGCAGGTGCAACCTTTGCAAGATTAGAGCTTTTCACATCCCTATCAGTTATCATTCTCTCATCGATTGGGTTATCTGTTATCACATCAGAAATACTGAAAAAAGATATTGTACAAAACAAAAAATCCATTAATGCAAAAGGAAGACTCACTAAAATCTCATATATTGCCGCTATAATCATTTTACTTTTATCTCCTACTGTCTTTCCAACTGATACTAATTGGATTTCTGCAACCAAAGCACCGCCAACCATCCTTAATGGTGGCTCTAACTTCAACATCGCAACAGATGATTGGCCTACATCCATGGAATGGATTAAAATCAATACGCCCAAAGACGCTGTGATTGCCTCATGGTGGGATTACGGATACTGGATAACTACGCTTGGTGAAAGAACATCGCTTGCAGATAATGCCACTATATCCACAGATAGAATAGTCACAATAGCAAAAATGTTTCTTAGTAGTCCTGACAAAGGATGGGAAATTCTCCAACAATTAGATGCTGATTATGTTCTGGTGTATGTAGTTGGGCAAAAGTTTGTTTCAAATGATCAAGAATTTTACATACTTGGGGGAGGCGGTGACGAAAGTAAAAAACAATGGTTTATGCGTATTGCAGGCGAAGACCAATCACTATTACTTCAAAATGATGGATTTACACCAACAAATTACTTTTGGGAAAATACGCTCTTAGGAAAAATGTTTCCATTTACACCTGTAGCATATGTTGATCTTAATACAAACCAACAATTACAAAACTATGAATCTGGTTTCACTGCATTATATGATAAAACAATCAAATATGAAAATAATAATGATCCTTTACAACTAGTTTATTCATCACCAACTTTTAATAGAAATGATAGTGGCGTTTTTTCTGGAGTTTTGATATATCAAGTCAATCAAAACTATGTTAAGCCAGAATCATCTATAGAAAAGACAAACTCAGAAGTTAAACCGTTAGGAGAAGTAGCAATTCTATCTACTTCTTTTGGTGATATTGTAATCGATTTCAATGAGGATGTTGCACCTAAAACCGTGGAAAATTTCAAAAAACTTACACAATCTGGATTCTATGATGAAACTCTATTCCATAGAATAATGCCAGGTTTTGTTATTCAGGCAGGGGATCCAAACACAATTTCAGGACAACGAGATACATGGGGAATGGGAGATCCAGGATATAACATTCCTCCTGAATTCAGTGATCTCAAACATAAAAAAATATGTTGTTTCCATGGCTCGTGGCACCGATATTAACAGTGCCGGTTCTCAATTCTTTATAATGCTTGGAGATGCCTCATGGTTAGATAATCAGTACACAATATTTGGTGAAGTGATATCAGGTAAAGAAATTGTCGATAAAATAGCTTCTTTAGAAACCAACTCAGATGATCAGCCACTTGATGTTGAAGCTGCACGCATAAAGAAAGCCTCTATTCAAACAATAAAATAAATTCAAGAAAAATATATATAAATTTTCTAAATATTTTAAAAATTTTACTTGTAACGATCAGAAACACGATATCTGGCGTATTTATCATCCGGTGAATATTTTCCAGGATGAACTGTCACAGTTTTATTTCCACATTTAGGACAAGCATCTTTTAGTGTATATTTTTTACAATCAGTGCACTTGCGCATCTGAAATCTCATATTATCCCTCGCGAGTCTTCTTTGATTCTTCCCTAGTAAATTTGAAAGTACCACCTTTCTTTTCAATTGAATCTTGAATTGTTGAAAGTACTGGTTTGAGTACCCTTTCGGCTGTCTTAAAATTCTGGGCAGAAATACTTAATCTGTATTTTGGGGCTCCTATGTAATTAATTTCCATAGTAGCATCTTTGTTTTCTATAATATCAAGAAGTGATTTCTTTATAATCTCTATTCCGTCAGGTTTTGTACATGTAATCTCCAATACGCCACGTATTTCTACATGTGGAACTTGAATCTTTGAGCTAATCTCTTCTATCGCAGAAATCACTTTTTTGGATAGATTCAGTCCATCTAAGACTGTTATTCCTTTTGATACTATTTCTGCGAATGCATCATAAACTGAATTGAACTTGTTAACCAAAACTTCATCTAACTTATCTACTTCTGTCTGAGAAAGTCCAGCTTTTGACTTCAAACCGTCAATAAGGGTCTGTTCTTTTTCATTTCGCTTTAGTTCTAAAAGTTTCTTTTTCTTTTGATCAGCCGAAACTTGTTTTAATGATAAATCTATCTCAGATCTAGCAGTGTTTACTCTTTTTACTAGAAGTATTTTTTTTTCTCCAACCTTGACAAATTTTTCTACACTTCTAATCCATCCTGTAGCAATTTCTGATATGTGTAAAAATCCCTGAATGTTGTTGAATTCATCAAGGTTAACATATGCTCCTTGATCCACTATCCTTGTAACAGTAGCGACAACAATTTCGCCTACTTCTGGAAGTTCATGGATCTCAGTAGTCATAATTCTTCAGATTTTTGCTACGTAATTTAATGTTGCTGATTAAAAATCGATACCTTTCTTGGCCTTGACACCAGATTTGAAGGGATGTTTTATCTCTTTCATCTCAGTAACAAGATCCGCAATTTCTATTATTTCCTTTTTTACATGATTCCCAGTAAGAACTAGATTTAGTTTTTGAGGTTTGCTTTTTATTAAATCTAATACATCTTCTATTTTTATCAATCCCAGATTAATTGCATAATTTATTTCGTCAAGTATTATGATATCGTATTTTTCTGATCTAATCTTTTCTTTGCTTAAACGAAGAGCTTCCTGCGCAATTTTTTCATGTTCTTCGTAAGGACTTTTGTCATCAATAATTCCAACAAAACCCTTGCCAACAGCCGTCAGTTCAAATTCTGGCTCTAATCTCTTTGATGATGTCATTTCACCATAGTGCCATGAACCTTTGATGAATTGTATCATACAAATTTTGTAGTTATATCCTACGGCACGTAATGCTATTCCAAGGGCAGCAGTAGTTTTACCTTTTCCTTTACCTGTATATACAATGATAAGACCATTTTCTCCCATACTGTGTAATTCAATATTCATTGTAAATAACCACAACGGTTATCCGCAAAGCAATACAATTAATGAATAAACACTCTGAATAGATTTCTCTAAAGTATTAAACCAAAAATAAATGAAACAAAAAAATGAGTGGTTTATAATCTTCTCTTCAAAGATGGTGATTTAATGACTAAAGAATACAATTATGATATAGTAATAGTAGGTGCAGGACCCGCTGGTTCATCAGCTGCATGGGCGGCAGCAAAAAAAGGAATGCGTGTAGCTCTACTTGAAAGAGAAGAAGCAATTGCACAGAGCATTAGAACGAGTGGAGTAACCTGGATTAATGAGATTAAAAAATTTGGAATTTCATCAGAATTTTATAATCCTATAAAAAATTACTCTTTTTATTCACCAAATAATCAAGTAACAATACGCAGTACTGAATATCAGGCCGCAGTTTTAGATGTTCGAAAAACTTACCAGTTTCTTGCATATCAAGCAGCTAATGTAGGCGTAGACATTTTTGTGCGAACTAATGTGGTATCACCTTTGACTAATGAAGGCAAACTAGTAGGAGTTAAAGCGACGTCTCTAAAAGACGACCTAATTTTTAACTCTAAACTTGTAATAGATGCAAGCGGTTTTCATTCAGTAATAGGAAAAAATCTCGGTATAGTTCAACAATGGAAAAGATTTGGAGTAGGAGCAGAGTATGAAGCCTATGTAGAAAATGTTGATCCAGAAACATGGGCTCTGATGGTAGGACAACAATATTCTCCCGCTGGCTATGCATGGATTTTCCCATTAGGTAAAAATAAAGTAAGAATTGGTGTTGGTATAGGAAAACCAGAGTCGCAAGTGGATCCTACACAACGCTTACTTGAGCTTGTTGACAAAAAACCTGGTCCGTTAGCCAAGCTAGGAAAAATAGTTCCCATTGAATTCCATTATGGACTAATACCAAATGAAGGTTTGACACATGATACGATTGCTGATAACCTAATACTTGTTGGTGATGCAGCAGGACATGCCAATCCCTTGGTGCTTGAAGGAATTAGATANNAAAGCTGCAATTAAAGTACAAAGTAGATGGCTTGCACTAACTGATAAAGAATGGGATAAAGAAATTGAAATAATAAACGAACTATCACCTGAAGAGTTTCTTGACTTTATTAAAGCCGATTTTAGTATCCCAAACATGATTGGTCTGGCAGCCCATCATCCCAAGCTGGCAGTTAGGCAGTTATTTGAAATGATAAAAAACATAGCAGGAACGAATTCATGAAAATTCCACGAATTGTACTTGCAGGTACAGCAAGCGGTGTTGGTAAGACCTCAATTGCAGCCGCAATTATACATGGTATCAAAAAACATGGATATTCTGTGCAGCCATTTAAGGTTGGGCCAGATTTTATAGATCCAAGCTATCTTTCTGCAGTTTCTGGTAACCCTGCACGAAACTTGGATCCATGGCTTATGGGTTTGAGAGGGGTTGAAAGAAGCTTTGTGAAAAACTCCAATTCTGATTTTTCTGTAATTGAAGGAGTTATGGGATTCTATGATGGATTTTCTGGCGATTCGGATTTTTCCAGCACATATCATGTAGCTAAAATTTTAAAATCTCCCGTAGTTCTTGTCTTAGATGTAAGCAAGACTGCACGTTCAATAGCTGCAACAGCTCTTGGATTTACGAAATTTCAGAAGAATCCTAGGATTTCTGGTTTTATTCTAAACAAGGTTGGTAGCAAAAAACATGAGAATCTTTGCAGGCAGGCACT
>DUJB01000030.1 GCA_013330055.1 Nitrosopumilaceae archaeon | reverse complement strand
AACCTGAAAAATTATCTGGTGTATTGCTTAGATTCTTTATGTCATTAAAGAAAAAACCAACAGAGTAGGCGAATTGAAACGGTATCACCAATACTAAAAGAGTTCCTATGATTAAAGCAAGAAAAATCTGGTGTTTGCTATTTTTAAAAGAATTATTGGTTAATTGACTTGTCAACTATATACACCATAAATAATCTATATGAAAAGTTTTGCAATAGGAATTAAATTCTCTTGATGCTCTCTCAAATTCTAACCTCCAATTTTGGATTCAATCTCTTGATAAGAAGTCCAATGTCTCATTTGTTTTTTGAAATTGAGTACACTGGATATTGAAGTTTTAGGCCGTTGTTATATTCTAATACGGATTCAAATCGGTATTCCTTAAATGACTTTACTATCTGATACAAGTCTCCCCCTATTACCATAGTATTTGGTTTTGCCATTTTGTTCAATTTCGAACAAAGATTTACAGTTGGCCCAAAAATGTCTTCATTAAAAGAATTGTTCGAATTGGCCGACATGACCATTCCATGATCAGAGCTTACTCTATAATTTACAGAGGGAAGTCCTCCTTCGCGCATCTTGGCATTTACAACTCCAAATGCATCAATCATTTCCATGCCACATTCAAGTGAATCTACAAAAGATGATCTTTCCAAAACATCTGATGNNATTCCACTTTCAAGTGAATCCACAAATGATGATCTTCCCAAAGTGTCTGATGTTTTTGGAAAATAGTAAAGCAAACTATCCCCAATATTTTTTACTACTATACCATCATGCTTCCTTACTATCAATGCCATGGAATTCAAAAAGTTAGTATAGTATTGACACATCTTTGGTTTGCTCAAGATTGCAGTAATCTGGGTAGAGTTTACGATGTCAACTATGCCAACACAGTAACTCTTGTAAATTTCAGAAAATGATATTACTTCATTTTGTACTTCCTCAACTTTCTGTCTTTCATCATCTTTTTCAGACTTGAAGAACTTCATTGTAGTTTGCTCATCCACGATAATAGATACAAATGAAACAAGATAACGTGTACCTGCAAAATTTGCAAATATTTAGCTGATCTGCAAATACTTAGCTATTCTTTTACATCAACCTAATATCCGATCTAATACAAGCAGTATCATGCAAAAAACTATCCTTGTCTACTGCCAAACCTGCGAAGAAGAGGCAGCAAAGTTAGTGTATGAACCAAGATACAAAGGGTTCAGAGGTCGATGCCCACGTTGTGGCGGAGACTGGCCTGAATCCTAAATTTAGTAAAGCTTAGATTCACATTTGTGGCACCTTGCTTGTGCAAGACGATTACGAAGATGTAGCGACTGACATCATGCAGATAGCAAGCGAGCAAAGACTAAAAATCATGCTCAAACTTCAGGAAAAAAACTCTAACGTAACTAACATGGCAAAGGAGCTNNCCTCTTTTGCATTCTTGGTTCGTAATAAAAAATACTTTAACAGTCATGACTTTGGTGATCTTCCAATAAAATTTATTCAAAGCATAGGTGCTCTAGAGTCAGGCCAGCATCAAAAGGGATTCACCAAGGTAATGCAACAGTGGAAAGAGATTTGTGAAAACTCCAACGAATACATTTACGATATCTTATACGAAGAACCCCTTGAACTTGTAGACTCAATTGTAGGGAAGGCAAAACAGGGTGTCAAGATTAATTCCATCTTTTCTACCTCTACAGTTATACCAAAAGGCAGAAAAGAGATGATCTCCAAACCTGCAATAAAAAAACTAATCTCCGATGGCTTAATTGAGCGAAGGATGAGTGATGCAAAAGTGGTTGTCATCCTAAATGAAAAAGAGGCATGTGTCATATTTCCAACAACTAATGGGGATGCAGACATGAGCTCAATGTTTTCCAGCTCCGAGCCAGCTTTTCATCAATGGTGTCTTGATTACTTTAAACATTGCTGGAATAATTCACATGCATTCCAAGAAAGCAAACTACAGGAACATTAATTTTTTTATTATATTAGTTTAGGGTCAGAACTTGTGTAGCTAAATCATAGATCATACAGCCACCGTGTCATCATACCCCTAACTCATAGAACTCATTATTGTTTGCGCTTTATTTCTTATCTCCGAATTTATTCTGATAATAACTAGGCCTTCATTTGGCTGTCCATACAAAACAACCGAGTTTTCAGGCGCAAACACACAAACAGGTAGAACTAAAAGATCCTCCTCACCGGTAACAGTAATTCGTGCAGGAGGAACTTGTATTGCTTCTTTTATAACATCGATACTTTTTTGCGTTATTTGTGCAGGTGGATTGTCACATGAAAAAGTTGTTTTGACAAAAGACGATGGCAACTCTCTTTTGGATCTCTTTTCCAAACCATCTACAATTTGTAATGATGGTATGATTCCATATTTGATCAGTTTGTCGGTAGTTGCATCGCCAACGGTAATGACAAACGAACCAGCAGGAATATTTTTTAAAATATTTTCTTTTGTTGTATCAGAATCTCTAATTAAAATACCAAGTGGATTTTTTAGACTATCTCGAAGGTTTTCAGGGAGATGCACAATATATCTTTGTTTTTAACTATTTTTAGGTAGCTACTTCTGCACTCATCTCTTCTTTTAGCTGAGATGCAAGTACACTACATCTTGCTGCTACGTTTTTTGCAGCTGACATAAAGGCCTCACCATGTGGAGAGTTGGGGTCTGTAACAAGAACAGGTCTCCCAGTGTCGGAGCCTTCCATGATTCCCGGGTTTAGTGGAATCTCACCCAAAAATGGCAGATTGTATTTTTCACAAATCCTTTTTGCGCCTCCCTCACCAAAGATGTGGTGCATTGCGTTACAGTCTGGACATTTGAAGTAGCTCATGTTTTCAACCACCCCAAGAATTGGAATATTTAGTTTCTGAAACATCCCAAATGCTTTTACTGCCACATTGCTTGCAACTTCTTGCGGTGTTGTAACTACTAGTATACCAGTAATTGGTATGGTTTGAGCCAAAGTAAGTGGAACGTCCCCAGTCCCTGGTGGCAAGTCTACTATTAGATAATCAAGATCAGACCAGTTGGTATCAACAAGAAATTGTTTTACGATTCCAGAAATAATTGGTCCTCGATAAATTGCAGCCTGATGGTTTTGTTCTGCAAAAAATCCAAAAGAAACAACTTTGAGTCCATGTGATTCTGCAGGTTGGAGTTTGTTGTTTTCAACCTCCATTACTGCCTTGCCCATGCCAAGCATTAAAGGAACACTTGGTCCATAGATATCTGCATCAAGCAGACCTACTTTGGCACCAGTTTTTGCAAGTGCTAGTGCAAGATTTACTGATACAGTTGTCTTTCCTACTCCTCCTTTGCCGCTTGCAACACCGATAATGTTTTTTACAGTTGGCATCATCTCGTCCATGCTAAGAGCACGACCCTCCATTACTTTGGCACTGACTTTCATGTCAAACTTTCCAATTCCTGATAGAGAACCGATTGCCTTTCGAACATCTTGTTCTATTTCATCATTGAAAGGACACGCAGGTGTAGTAAGTTCTAATGTAAACTTGAGATCACTTCCATTAATTTCAAGATCTTTAATCATTCCCATGGAAACAATGTCTTTTTTGAGGTCTGGATCGATCACTGTACCCAGAGTCTTTAGAACCTCATCTACTGCNNATTCATCCAAAGATTCATAAATTGAAATTTTATCAATTTTCTTTAGATGTTTTCTATATCTACCCTTACTGATGTAGTTAGAATTCCACCAAAACTGTTTGGCGAGTCTCTAAAAAAGGCGGCAATTACAATTTTGAGGGAAAAATACGAGAGCATGATAAATCCAGAACTTGGATATGTTATCATGATTCTTGACACCAAAGTTGACCAGATGGGAAAGATTGTTTCTGGTGATGGTGGAACGTTTCACAAAGTAGAGTTTACTGCATTGACATTTTATCCAAAACTTCAAGAAATTGTTCGCGGTGAAATTGTAGAAATTACAGACTTTGGTGCATTTGTAAGAATTGGTGCAACAGACGCACTGTTACACTTGTCCCAAGTCATGGATGATTATCTAAAAAGTGATGTCAAGTCTGGTATGATCTTGGCAAATCAAAGTGGAAGAACACTAAAGATTGGCTCTACAATTCGAGCAAGAATTACTGCAGTGTCACTTGGAAAATCAGCCGCAATGAAAATTGGTATCACATGTAGGCAGCCTTTCCTTGGTGCAGATGAATGGATTGAAGAAGAGATAAAGAAAGCAAAAGCTCCAGTGGCTGAAAAAGCAAAAACTCCAGCTGAAAAGGCAAAGAAACCAGAAAAGTGAAAATAATATGGTAAAAGAAATGGCGTGCAGAAAGTGCAAATTTGTCACGGTTGGCAAAGTCTGTCCAATATGCAAATCATCAGATCTGACTCCAGACTGGCGTGGATCTGTACTAGTAAATGATCCAGAAAACTCTGTAGTGGCAAAGTCTTTAGGAATTAAAGAAAAAGGCAAATACGCACTTAAGGTAACCTAGATTGCATATACGTGCAAAAAAGTCCCTTGCAAGTTTTTTAGCCGAGGATGTTGGAAAGAGAGACATTACAAGTAATTTATTACCAAGGAAAAAAATTTCTGCAAAAATAATTTCAAGACAATCTGGAATCATAGCTGGTGTCCTGTATGCAAGAGAAATCTTTGTTTCAAAAGGTTGCAAAGTCAAGATAATAAAAAATGATGGTTCTCACATCAAGCCAAACGATGTAATAATGATAATCACAGGCACTGCCCAGGCAGTACTCTCATGTGAAAGAACTGCACTAAATCTTCTCTCTAGGATGAGCGGAATTGCTACACAAACAACCTTGCTTGTGCAAAAAATAAACAAGATAAATTCCAAAGTAAAGCTTTATTCTACAAGAAAGACTGCTCCGGGATTACGATATTTTGACAAGGAAGCAGTAGCAATAGGTGGAGGACAAAAACANNCCACTACTTGAAAAGGCAAGAAAAAAGTATAAAAAAATTGAAGTCGAAGTGGAAAATCTTCATGATGCAGTCATATCAGCACAGGGAGGAGCAACAATCATCATGCTTGACAACATGAGCCCAAAAGAAATTTCTCAAGTTGTTAATACTTTGAAAAAACTTGGGCTGCGAAACAAAGTAAAACTTGAAGCATCTGGCGGAATTGATTCTACAAACATTATTTCGTATGCAAAGACAGGAATTGATATGATATCTGTTGGAAAGATTACAAGTTCAGTTAACGGCCTTGATCTTAGTCTTGAAGTTAACTAATGGCAAGCATTCTGTCTATTGCAAGTCGTGCTTTTTGCGCAACGTTTTTTGGAACTCTGACTTCGTATTTGTCTTCTTTTAGTGATGCATAGACTTTGTCAAGTGTTATCATCTTCATGTATTGACAGACTGCATTTTCAGAAACTGGGATGAAATCCTTTTCTGGATTTTGTTGTTTCATTCTGTATAAAATTCCAGTTTCTGTCGCAACAACAAAGCTTTTTGCTGGTGAACTCTTTGCATAATTCATCATTCCTTCGGTAGATAACAACTGTACTTGGTTGCTTCCATAATCACCTTGTGCAATACCATACATCAGTGAGGTTGTGCAACCGCACTCTGGATGAACTAGAAACTCTGAATGTGCATACTGGTTTAGCTTCGCTTGTACGTCTTGTGATCTTATGCCTGCATGAACATGACATTCGCCTGCCCAGATGAACATGTTCTTTCTATCTGTCATCTTTGCTACATATGAGCCCAAAAACATGTCAGGCAAAAACAAAATTTCCTTGTTTTCTGGAATTGATTTAACAACATTTACTGCATTTGATGATGTGCAACAATAATCAAGTTCTGCTTTTACACCTGCAGTGGTATTTACATAGCCGACAGTTATTGCATCTGGATGCTGCGCTTTCCATTTTCGTAGCTCATCTACTGTTATTGTATCAGAAAGTGAACATCCTGCTGACAAGTCTGGAATGAGTACTTTTTTGTCTGGACATGTGATTGCTGCAGTCTCTGCCATAAAGTGAACACCGCAAAACAAAATTGTTTTGTGATCTGTCTTTGCAGCTTGTCTTGATAGACCTAGAGAGTCACCTACATAGTCTGCAACATCCTGTACTTCAGGAATCTGGTAATTGTGAGCCAAAACAAGAACATCTTTCTCTTTTTTTAGTCTCAAAATTTCTGACTTTAAATTCATCTATACAAAGCAAAATTGGTAGAAATATGCATTTAAAGGATAAGATGACAGGCATCTTTTACGATCTCTTTGTAACTCTTGGCAATATTTGCCAGATTATGTTCCTATCCTGATATCTTGCTTGCATATTGCTCTAAGACATTCTATTGCAGATAATATTGCAAGCTTACTTGTCTTTGGGTTTGACTCACTTGGGACGTTTTCTACTTTGATCGAAAACTTGCCAAACTTTCCTTGCGCGATTATCTCATGAGTGTTTCTGTCTGTAGTTGGGTCTGCTACTATTCTCACCTTTGTTCTTTCACTTCCAAGTCCTGCCAAGCTTAAAAGCGCAGCAACATTGATGTTTGCAGGAAAGAGTCTTACTGCCTCTTGAGCGATGCCGTCATAAATTGTAGTTGGTTTTGTGATGCTGTCAATGTCTATATCAGACGTTTCAAAAAACTTGGCGCCCTTGAGTGCTCTAGGATTTTTTGTTGTAACCAAAGTGACAGAGTCTAACTCATCTTTTACAGAACGTATTCCATCAAGGCCTAGTATTGCACCTGAAGGAAGATAAATTGATTTTTTAAAATCTTGGCAACCTTCTAGTATGACATCAAAGATTGATTCATCTAAAAGTGCACCCACACTCATAATCATCAAATCTTTTTTGTTTTGAAGTATGGTTAGTGCATTGTCACGTACTGCATCTTGTGATGCAGCTTCAACTATTAGATCCAGTGGTGCAGCAGCTAGCAATCCAACATTTTCTGTTATCTGCGGTTTGTTTTTCAGATTATCAACTAATTTCTTTGATCTGTCTTTTGAAAAATCAAAGACATGAGTTAGACTAGCTGGAATTTTTCCAGAATCTATTGCTTTTGCAATCTCCGTTCCAATAGCACCACATCCCAAGAGTCCTATTCTTTTCAAGGCGATCAAATTTGTAGTCTGCCCTTGTTAAAGCTATAACTTTAATCTAGTTTTGAACTAAACTAGTTTTGTTTAGAAAATGAGTTCTGGTCTAATGGAAAAATTCCTCTTTAGTATAGCAAAGCAGTGGATAGCAGGCGATTCTATGCAACAAGCACTAGAGTCTGCCCGTCTTGCAAACAAAAAGGGAATGGATGCCATCATAAACAGACTAGGGGAACACATCACCACAAAAAGCCAGGTTGAAAAGACTGTAAAAGAATACCTCAACCTCATCTCAAATTTAAAGAGATCAAAGGTCGAAGGTGGTGTATCCATCAAACCAACACAACTTGGTCTCTCAAGAACCAAAAAAGAGTGCTTGAAAAACTATGAAATAATAATTGAAAGGTCTGCCTCATCACAGTCATTTGTATGGATTGACATGGAATCATCAGAACACACTGATGATACCATTGGAATCTATCTTGATTTGTTTGACAAATATGAAAGACTTGGTATTGCAATCCAGGCAAACCTAAAGCGCTCCAGGGGAGACTTGATGAGACTGCTTGAAAAGGGAGCAAAGATACGTCTTGTCAAGGGAGCCTATCGAGAAAAAAAAGAGAATGCATTTCAGTCAAAAAGAGAAGTTGATGAAAACTATCGAACCCTGATGGAAATGCTTTTTGTAAAAGGAAACGAGTTTGGTATAGCAACACATGATTCCATCTTGATTGAAAATGCAATCAAACTTTCAAAGGCATACGAAAAAAAATTTGAGTTTCAAATGCTTAAAGGAATTCGTGATGAGTTAAAACCAGAACTTTTGAAAAAAGGATTCTCTGTTTCAGAATACATTCCGTATGGAACAAACTGGCTTCCTTATTCTATCAGAAGACTGAAGGAAAGAAAACGCAACATCTTGCTTTTGGGAAGTTCGTTTATTCACTCACATCGAGTCTGAGTCTGTTCACGCATAAATTGTAGCAAGTAGTATTCTCCCCCAGCTCCCTTGCCTGAGATTCCTGAATCTTTCCAACCAACAAATGGCTGTGCACCAACAAACGCACCTGTAGTAGCACTTGCCGCCCTGTTTGCATATGTAACCCCGGCCTCTATTTTATTAAAAAATGTCTCAATATCGTTTTTGTCCTGACTGAATATTCCAGCGGTTAATCCATAGTTTGATCTGTTTGCCTTTTTGATTGCCTCATCAAAACCATCAAACTCTGAGATACAAACAAAAGGCAAAAACAGTTCTTCTTTTACAAGCTCATGCTCTTGTGGTAAACCAGTAACAATTGTGGGCTCTACATAATAGCCGTCTTGATGTTCTGAATCTTTTAGAACTGTTCCTCCTAGAATTATTTTTCCATCTTTTTTGGCAATCTCTACTGCTCTTTCAAATTTTTTCACTGCAGAGTCACTTATTATTGGTCCAAGATAGACATCTCTTTGCCAGGGATATCCAATTTTTATTGATTTTGTTTTTGCAACAAGTTTTTCCATAAATTGATTTGAAATATTTTTTTGAACATATACTCTAGAACATGCACTACACTTTTGGCCGCCATATCCAAATGCAGCTCGCATGACCCCCTCTGCGGCTTTTTCAATATCTGCTGATTCTGCAACTATTACAGGATTCTTTCCACCCATCTCTGAAATAAACGGGCGAGGACTTTTTTCATTAAAGGTTAGAAAGCCTGACATTCCAACTTGTTTGGATCCAGTGAATGCAATTCCATCAACAAGTGGACTTTCAAGTATTGTTTTTCCTATGACATTTCCAGAACCTGTGACAAAGTTTAGTGCAGCTGGAGGCAACTTGTGATAAATCATCTCTACAAACTTGTACGCGGAAAGGGGAGTGTCACTAGATGGTTTTAGCACAGCAGTGTTTCCAGTAAGAAGGGCGCCACTAGTCATTCCTATTGCTATTGCAGAAGGAAAATTGAAAGGAGAAATTATACCCCACACTCCATATGGTTTTAACACACTGCGGGTCTTTTCATTTGGGTTTGTATGCTTTGTCTCTTTGGAATAGCCTTCGTTTACCTCGAGTTGTTCTGAGTAAAATCTTAGAAAATCGATTGCCTCATCTACATCTCCCATGGCTTCCAGTCTACTTTTTCCGTTTTCAAACGCCATTATTGCGGCAAGTGCAAACTTTTGGGACGAAAGATCATCAGCTACTTCTTTGAAAATCTGAACTCTTTTTTGATATGGTATCGTACTCCATTTGGAAAATGCTTCCTTTGCTGATTCAATAGCATGCAAGGTATCTTCATTTGTAGTCATTGGAAAATTAGCAATTACGATATTTCTGTCAGCTGGAGATCTTACTTGAAACTGATTCTCAGAATGGATCTCTTTTCCGCCTATAATAATTGGGTATCTCTTACCAAAATCTTTTCTTACTGATTCTATTGATTGATCAAATTTTTTATGAAATTCCTCGGTAGTATTGTTAGATGCAGCTTTGNNAGCGCAAATCATTTTCAAAAAATAAACATTTTATCTATGGATGCAAAGGGTGCTTATGCGAAATACTGTCTATCTTGATGCTCTTAAAAAACGCGAAGAGACCTTGTCTATTCTGAAGGGACAAAGATTTGAGCAGATAGTCCAGGAAGCAAAAAGCAACTGGATAGAATACACCCCACAAAGACAAGATTCTGTAATTGCAGGAATAGACAGTAGCTATAACAGTACAAAATTTCAGGGACTGGAACTTTGGGTGGTTGCTGCAGTATCAATCAAGTCTGATGGTACAATAATAACAGAGCTTCACAACCAAGGCCTTGGGACGCCAAACCCTGAACTTGCAGCTCAGGCAAGCAAGATGGAAATTGATGCCTGTGCAGCCTCTGTAGACAAGGCTGACTTGGTAACGATTGACGGTTCTCTATATTCTCAGTTTCTCACGAGGCAGGCCTCCCTTATTGCCTTGCTTACGGCTACTGTAAAAAAGAAGAATAATGTTGTTTTTATTTCAAAAACATCGGTTACAAAAAACGAGTTTGGTAAATTTGGTTCCCTGGCAGGAGACATTTTTTATTATAATCACGCAGTGCAGAGGCCTGGCTTTAGCAAGATCTTTGTAGACAAAGATCTTGGACCAGGCAAGGTAATTTCATCTGTATATGCAAGACTACGTGACTCTACGCCTCTGATTAAAATCGAGTTGTTAGGATCTGATCATGATGAATCAGAAATAAGATCACTTTTAGATAGACTATACAAAAACAGTGTGTCAGGTTATCCTTATGCACTAAAGCTTGCACACAACAACTGCAAGATATCTTACAGTGATCTGGCACGACTTGTTAGTCTATATGGCCTTGGAAATGAAATTGGATCAAGGGAGGTACTAGAATGAACATCGGTGTAGTAATAGGAGAAGCAAAACCAACTGAAGTTACAGCGCAATCTATACGGCCACTTTCTGTGGGTGAATATGTTATTGTAGATTCTCAAAACGGAAAACTTCTTGGGTTGGTTGAGCGCTCTATTGTTTCAAGTGATGCATTAACTGACATAAGAAACTTTGATGAAGCAATGGAGAGCAAAGAAGTTGCTGAACTAAACACCCGCGACAAAAATTATAAAGTAAAAATTGGAATTTTAGGATTTTTAGATAAACTGCAAAAAGGACAGGCCATAGTTCCTGCAGTTCCACCACTTCCTGGGACATCAATACTTGAAGCGACACAACAAGACCTTGGTATGATATTTGCACCAAGATCAAAAGAATGGATTAGAATTGGATCTCTTTTAAGAAACTCGGAAATTGAGGCAAAAATCAACATAAACCGAATCGTTTCAAGGCACATAGGAATTCTTGCCATGACTGGCATGGGTAAAAGTAATCTTGTTTCCTTGATTGCAAAACAGGTCTCATCGCTTCAGGGAACTTTGATAATTTTTGATTATCACAACGATTACACAAATCTTAGTGTTCCAAAAATAAGCGTCACAGATGCCAAGATAAATCCAAGACTCTTGCAGGCAGATAAGCTTGCTGAGGTAATTGAGCTTAGAGAAAACGCAGACAAGCAGCAAAGAGTCTTGCGAGAGTCTTTTACTGCGTCTGTAAGGCAAGCAAAGGACTTTTGGACAGCACTTGAAGAAGGTGTCTCTGCATTTGGTCATACAACAAAAGGATATGCAGATAGTGCAAGCAGGGTTCTTGATAAAATAGATGATGCAAAGCACAGGTTTTCTGATATTTTGGATCCGGACTGCGGTGACCCAGTTGATCTAATAAAAGAAGGGAGAGTAAATGTACTAAGTGTTGCAGAGCTTAGCGAAAGACAGGCAAACGTTGGACTGTCTTACTATCTGCAAGAACTACTAAATGACAGAAAAGATTCTTACTGGGCAAAAAAAGGGAGAAAACTTTCAAGAAATACTACAAAGTTTTCATCGCCTCTGTTTGTAATAATTGAAGAAGCACATGTCTTTATTCCAAAGGGCGAACACACTGACACAAAGTATTGGGCGTCAAAAGTTGCAAGAGAAGGAAGAAAGTTTGGAATAGGTCTTGGAATAGTTTCACAAAGACCGCGAAACATTGATCCAAACGTCCTAAGCCAGATGGGTTCTCTTGCAATCATGAAGATAGTCCAAGACGACGACCAGCAACAGATTGCCTCAGCAGCAGAGTCTCTAAGCAAGGACCTTCTCACACAACTCTCCTCACTAAACATCGGTGATGCAGTACTTGTTGGACAGTGGGTAAACCTTCCATCAATTGTACATGTTGATGAAGTAAAGGGCAAAGCAATAGGCTCTGATCTGGATGCAGTAGCGGAGTGGTCAGAATCTACAAAATACAAAGAGATTGCAGCAGAATCGACACAGGGTCTTATTCAAAAAGACTTGCTAATGGATTGATATGATATTTTCTCACATCTCTGATACACATTTAGGATTTGTACAATATTATTCAGAAGAAAGGGAACAAGACGTCTATACTGCTTTTGATCAAGCAATTGATATTTCCATAAAGGATCATATTGATTTTGTTATCTTTGCAGGAGACATATTTCATGTTCCAAATCCTTCAGGAAAGGCAATCTTGGTCTTGGCAAATGCACTAAAGAGACTAAAACAAAATAGCATAGATTCGTTTTTCATACTTGGAGAACATGACATTAGCAGAATACGTGCAACACCAGTTCCTTTTGTGTATAATAATTTAGAGTTTTCAAAATATATTGGAAACGGCAAGCCATTTTATTATAAGGATGTCATGCTTGTTGGGTTTGACAAGCGAAGAAAAACTGAAGCTCACACCTTTGAAAGCGATTTTGCGCAAGCAGACTCTGAAGCAAAAAAGCACACAGGACACAAAATTCTTGTTTTACATCAGGGAATTTCTGAAATAAACAAGTTTGCTGGCGAGCTAAACTCTACTGAACTTCCAAAGAACTTTACTTATTATGCCATGGGACACCTGCATGATAGAGAACTCAAAAAATTTAGTAACCTTGGAGGCCCACTTGCATATCCTGGATCAATTGAGCTTACATCAAGTGAGGGAATAAAAGAGACGCAAAAAGGGTTTTACCAAGTTGACATTTCATCATCTGAGGCAAAACCAACTTGGATAAAACTTGACACGCGTCCACAACTTGCAGTTAAGACTGAATTTAAAAATCTAAAAAATGAAGTGGACTTGCTATCAGAAAAACTAAAAACATTTGCTCGAAAACCGATAGTAGAAATAAAAATTCGTGGAGAAAACATAGAAACTGATCTTGTGCAATCACAAATTGCAAGACTCTATCCTCTTGCATTACGATGCTTTTGGAAATCAATACAGACTGAAGAAAACAATGGTTTGACATTTGTGGACAGGCCGGCAAAAATAGANNGATCTCTTGCCACTTCTTTCTGCAAACCAAATTGATGAAGCAAATCATCTTGTGATTGAAAACTATAATCGCTTCAAAAAGGAGAAAAAATGCTAACTGAAATAGAACTAGGAAATTTCCTTTCACATCATAACACAAAACTACCATTTGACAAAGGAGTTACCGTGTTTGTGGGACACAACGGTGCAGGAAAATCAAGTGTCATTGATGGCATAACCTTTGCACTCTTTGGACAGCACACAAGAAACTCAAACAAGGGCCTGATTCGCCGTGGTGCAAATCAAGGATATGCCAAAGTTGACTTTACTATATCGGGGAGAGCGTTTGAGGCAGTACGAAAAATCGATTCCAAGGGAACTCTTGCAGCCCAGTTTTTTGAGAAAAAAGATGGCGCTCTAGTGCCACTTGCTGCAGGTGAAAGAAAACAGTTTGGAGAATCGATGACAAAAGAGATAGAATCGTTAATTGGAATGGATTTTGACAAGCTCAAAATAGCATCAATTGTACGACAAGGCGAACTCAATTCCATCATTGATGCAGACCCACGAAAATTCAAAGAACTTGTCAATGCAATAATTGGAATAGACAAGCTTGACACTGCGTTTGGATCGATGAAAGATATAATAGAAAACTTTCGTGATTCTATAAGAAAAGAACTGGAATATGATGACACTGACATTGAAAGTCTGAGAACAAAGCTTGATCTTGTTATAAAAGAAATCAGCGATGCTCAACCACAAAAAGAAGAATTGGTTACAAAAAAACAAAACCAAGAACGTGAGCTAACTCAACTTCAGGAGAAAATTGATGCAGAATCACCCAAAGAATCCAAGATAAAAGATCTTGATACAAGAAAGTCTGAGCTTGTCAAATATGTCAAAACTGCAATCACATCACTTCAAAAAGAGATCTTAGAAAAACAAAGAAAGCTTTCAGACTGTGAAGGATGTTTTGATTATGTGTCCACTAAAAAAGAAATTGAAGCACAAATGAGAACAATTGACACTGAATTAGAGTCAACAAGAGATGAGATCAGAAAGTTATCAGAAAAGGTTGGCAAGCTTGGAGGACAAGAAGAACTTGCTACAAAATTAAAGCTAAAAGACGGCAAGTGCCCAGTCTGTGATTCTGTAGTGGACGACCTCAATCCTTTGTTCCAAGAGGAACATATTCGAGACGAGATTGCAAAGATGAGAGAAAAGATCACCTCTCTTACAAAAGCCGAAAAAGAAGCAGTTTTGGGCAAGCGTGACCTAGAAACACAATACCAAAAGGCGATAAAGGCAGAAAATACCCTCAAAGCACATGCCGTTTCAAATCCAAAAGACCTGATGCATCTAAAAGAGGAAATCACCAAACTGAAAACCAACGTAGAAAAAATCCCAGTAAATATTGATTCTTCAGGAAATCTAGTGCACCTTGCTATAGACTCACATTCTCAAACTCTTTTAGAAACAATTTCTTCATTACAGGAAGAAACAAAAGGATTTGATCTTAACGAGTTCAAAAACCTAAAAGGTTCTTTTGAAGAATCTAGAAAATCCCTTAGTATTATTGATCAGCACCTTGGTGCAATCACACAAAAGATTCTTGACGCAAAGCACGAACAAGACAAAACATCAAAGATTTTGGGCGAGCTTGTTTTTGTAAAGCAATATGTTTCGGAGTTGGATGAAATACGTAGTCAAATTTTCAATAGAGATGGACCTGTTGCAACAAGCTTACGTTCATGGGCTTTGAATCTTATCTCGCAAAAAGCATCAGAATATCTTTCGGCTTTTAATGTAAAAATTCAGCGAGTCTCACTTGAAGAAAAAGCAAGAGATGTTAGAATCTCTTGTTATTCTGGAAATACTGTATTGGATTTAGAGTCACTTAGTGGTGGAGAAAAAGTCAGCGTGGCACTTGCACTGCGACTTGGCATGGCACACATCCTTGGTGCATCGAATCTGAATTTTATCATCTTGGATGAGCCAACAACACATCTTGATGAAGAGCGAAGAAAATCACTTGTCAATGTCTTGTCTCAAGCCTTTGAAGCAAATCTTGGCTCGATATCGCAGTTTATCATAATAACTCATGATTCTGAAATATTTGAGAACTCTAACGTGGACATGATATATAATTTCGAGTCCACCGCAGAGGGCACAAAGGTAACTCCGCTCTAGCCCCCAGTAAGCTTGGCAAATCTCTCGTTTTTGCTTAATTTTTCCATAAAGTGCAGGTTTGACAAGGCAACAACTGCTGATTCCCTTACTGGCTCACTTGAATCTGAAAGTGCATCTTGCAAAGTCGCTTTTGCATCTTGGCTTCCTATCACACCAAGAGCAATTGCAGCTTCGTGTCTTACAAAGAAACTAGGATCATTTTTTACTGCATCTTCAAGTGGTTTTACTCCACTTCTATAACACATCTGTCCTAGTGAAAAGGCAGCCTCGTGTCTTACAAGTTCGTTTGGATCAATTTTTAGAACCTTAGAAACATATGACACCATTTCTTCTCCTCCAAAGTCTACAAGAATGCACACTGCCCTTGTTCTTATGACATAGTCTTTGTGATCCAAAAGTTGTACAAAGTATTCCTTGTCCTTTTTTTCATATCTTTCTTCCATTTCTGCTAACAATTCTATCCGTGAGCTGGGAATAACTTCCATGCACACAATTTTATAAGCGAATATTTATTCATTGATAAAGATGACTCGCTGCAGATACTGGCGCCTTTCAACAGAGGAGCTCAAAAAGGTAACTTATGATCCAAAAAAGGTGTTAGTCTGGGAAGTCAAATGTGCAAGAGACGACAGTGGAGCGCACTTTGCTGTATTTACATATAGAAACGGTACGCCATGGGACTACAAGGAAATTAAGGGAATCGTATTTTATTATAATATGATTTCACGCGATGAAGTTAACAAAATATCAGAGTTTCTAAAAGAGAAGTTTGGTGGCGAACCAAAAGAAAAAGGAGAACGTATATTCTTGGTAGGTTCTCGTGAGATTTACTCACCAGACGATATTGCCAATCTTGCGACCGAAATTGGAAACAAGTTTGAGACAAGTGTGGAGATTTCAGTTGAACTTGAAAACTTTACTCCTCAAGAACAGGAACAAAGTAATTTTCCTTCAAGCAAACTTTTACCAATTCCAGGCAAGTAGATAAATATAGATTTAGTCCATTTTTAGATCTCTGATGGATGAACTAAAACAAATTGGCATACATCTTGAGGAACTAAGAAAGCGACTCCTAAGAATGGTTTTAGCTGTTGGAATAATTTTTATCTTCATTCTTTCATTTCATCTAACTGCATTTGACTATAACGGGATAATCCTCTACTATCCGACTCTTGATCCGTTTGATAACATTGCAGCACAGATCACTGTAGCAATGAAAGATCAAATGGTTCCAGAGTCTGTTCAGCTGATTCAAACCGCACCAGGACAGGCCTTTTTTGCCCAGTTTTATATTGCAGGGTTGCTTGGTATTGTTTTTGGAATGCCTGTAATAGTAAAAGAATTTGTTGGTTTTATCTCTCCTGCTTTGGATAAAAAAGAGACCAAAATTATCAGAAACATTACAGTTCCTGCCGTATGCCTTTTCATAATAGGGTGCCTCTTTTCGTACTATTTTGTTACGCCACAAATTCTGGAATTTCTTTACAAATATGGTGAGGTAAGTGGCCTTGTTACGTTTCTTAATGTAGTTGATTTTATCACGTTTGTACTTCAGTTTCTTCTAGCATTTGGAATATCATTTCAGTTACCATTGGTAATGTATGCAGTGTCTTCAACTGGAATGGTTGAGCCAAAATTCTGGAGAAAAAACATTCGTTATGCTATAGTAATAATTATTATTTTTGGTGCTGTCGTCACTCCTGACGGAAGTGGAATGACAATGTGGTTTGTTTCATTACCAATGATGGCATTGTATCTTTTAGGAATGGTTGCTGTCGAACATAAAGGCCAACAGACTGCAACACTTAAATCTTAATCTGGTAAAATTATAGTATGGCTGCAATAGGAATGCAAGAAATAATAATTATTCTTGTTGTCATAGGTGTTATTATTTTTGGTGCAAAAAAGATTCCAGAGCTTGCACGCACTTTTGGCAAAGCCAAAGGCGAATTTGAAAAAGCAAAAATCGAATCAGATAAGGAACTAAAAGAATTCAAGGAAAAACAAGACCCAAAATAAAACAACGCTTTTTTACCCATGAATAATTAATTAGCTTGTGATTAGAAGATCTGACATTCAAGAAATTGTCAATGGATATTCTGATCTTACTGTAGGGGCACTTGGAAGCCACTCTGCACTTGAAATAATGGATGGAGCAAAAGACGAAAATCTTCCAACCGTAGTTGTATGTCAAAAGGGAAGAGAAACTCCCTACAAAAGATTCTCAAGGATTGCTGACGAAATTATCATTGTAAACAAATTCAAAGACATGCTTGGTGCAAAAATTCAAAACAAACTTCGATCGTCAAACACAATAATTATTCCACACCGTGCACTTACGGCATATCTTGGCTACAAAGGAATAGAAAACAACTTCAAAGTTCCAATATTTGGCAACAGGGCACTCTTTCAGGCAGAAGAACGCTCGCACAGAAAAAATCAGTACTATCTTTTAGAAAAAGCAAGAATAAAACATCCAAAATTATTCAAATCACCAAAAGAGATCGACAGACCAGCTATTGTAAAGGTACAAGAGAAATCCCGCAAGCTCGAAAGGGCATTTTTTAACGTCTCGTCGTACTCTGACTATAAAGAAAAGACTGAGACCAAGATTAAACATGGCATGATCTTAAAAGAGGATCTAAAGATTGCAAGCATCGAGGAACTTGTGATAGGAACTTACTTTAATTTCAACTACTTTTCTACTCCAATTTCAGACGAAGTAGACTTTCTTGGAATTGAAAGAAGGCTGCAAACAAACCTCCATGACTTTAATGCACTTCCCGCAAGACAACAACTTGAAATCGATGTTTCCCTGCAAAACATCGAAGTAGGCCACACACCAGCAAGCATACGCGAATCATTATTAGACAAAGTCATTTCAGCTGGTGACAAATTTGTTCGTGCAGTAAAGAAAGAATATTCTCCTGGAATAATAGGGCCGTTTTCCTTGCAGAGTGTGATAACGCGTGACTTGGAAATCATTGTATACGATGTTTCGTTGCGAGTTCCTGGAAATCCAATTTTGGCAACAACAAGTCCGTATACCAAATACAAGTATGGAAGTATATTTGGCGTTGGAAGAAGAATTGCAATGGAACTTAAAAAAGCCCAGCAAGAAGGAAGGCTGGCAGAAGTAGTAACCTAGGCTTCCATCTTTTCTTTTAACAAACTCTTTCTTACAAGAATTGGAACATTGTAAAATGATGCAAGAGCAACGGCATCAGACGCTCTATAGTTTCTCATGACAAGCTCGGTCTTCCCAGTAAAGTACAGGTTTGCACGCAGTACGCTGCCGCTTTCATATACTTTGATCTTTACCATGAATAGTTCATTTAGTTCAGCAACCTCTTCAATCATGTTGTATATTGTTGGAATAGAATCCCTGTGACCCTCGATGAAATTTGTGATATGCCTTGCCACCTCGCCAGAAAAGGCTCTCATGTGGAACTCTTTTCCATCATCTGACCTCAGAATCAGAAGGCCTTCAACACCATAGGGATCTACAAAGCCTACATAAGTAATCTTGGCATCTTCATAATCAGAATCTTGAATTTCGTTGATCTTCACGTTTGAGTATCAGAGTCATTCATTGCAGATAAAGCCTTTGGCAAATACAGATACAATTTAATGTCACAAAAATTTAATTTCCCATAATGGGAAAGCAGGTGACAATGCAGCAGTCCTATCGGGCAATGATTATTGTTGGATTTGCATCAATTGGAATTTCGTTTTTTTTCTATACGAAATATGATTATGCTGTAGTAACACCAGAAATGATTCCATTTCTGGAAAGAGTCGCAGTAGGAATGTATGTTGTACTCTTTATGTCATTTGGTGCAATTGCATATGGATTGTATAGATTCTATAAAGTAAAAATTGTACAAGGTGGCAATTCCATTTCCTCAATAATTGCAAATTCAATTAACAACAAAAGATCAAAACAAGTCTTTATTACAAGTGCGATAGGTTATGGAATATTTTTTTCATTGACATCTGGAATACTTGTTTATCAACCCGAAGTAATATTTTCACAGCACTATGGGGCAATAGTTCCATCAGTGCACATTACTCCTTGCTGTGGTCCTGCAGGTTACATGCCATCAATAGTTGGATACCTGACAGAACATGTAGGCTTTAAGATAATTCCGATTAATTTGGTATTGCAGATTACAGTATCGTTTCTGGTAGGTCTTAATTTTGCACTTGCCTCAGGAGCGTTCTCAATGTACAAAAGAACAGGAGGATTGGGCGGGTTTGGTGCAGTAACTGGCCTTTTCATTGCATGTCCTACTTG
>DUJB01000013.1 GCA_013330055.1 Nitrosopumilaceae archaeon | reverse complement strand
TTGTTGCAATAGCAATAGGATTATCATTAGAACCTAATTCAAAAAAAAATGTTATCTATCATGTAACATTAGCAGATCCCAAACTTTACATTAATGAAATTTTTTCTGACACTTTTACAATTCAAAAGGGAACGTATCAATTTAGTTTTGTACCAAATGGTGATAGCCCTGAGACTCTTTCTATTTCCCTAAAAGGAACAACTTTTTCTTTTACAGAAAATTTTCAGTTAAATGGAACATTACATGACACAGGAATTTCTACTTATTATACGTGGAAGTATTTTGGTAAAAAGGAGATTCGAGTACTAGAGGATCAACCGCTGAAAATTGAGATAAATCCTCATGGGAACTTACTTGGCAGTGTATCCGTTGATCTAATTAAAATATAATTGGCGTAGCCCCCCGTCAGAAGGGCAGAGATTTCCTCTTTGAATCGGCTCCAAGGCCGGATTTCATTTATAGTTCTGCGGGACTACGCAATTCGAGCAGTAGATTTTGCATCCTTCTGCATGTTTTACTATATGACTTTCAAGTATTTATCATTTCATGTTAATTTTTTTATATCTTTGTAAATTTTTAACTAAATATTTCAAGTAAAAATCAATATTTAAAAAATGATTGTTGCCGAACATCCAATTGGCAGAATAGGTACTGCAGATGATGTTGCCAAGGCCATTTTGTATTTTGCGTCAGACGATTCCTCATGGACTACTGGTGCAGTTTTAGTATTGGATGGTGGAGCCTCTACTAAATAAGCCTCAGACCATTCAAATTAATACATCAGTACTGCACTTCCCCTTGTGAATCCAAAGAAAAAGAAGCAATTAGAAATAATCGTGATGCTTTCTGTGATCTGGTTTGTCATTACCCTACCATTGCCATTTATTATAACAAATCCCAACGTAGCACAAGGACCGCTATTCATTATTTTGCAGATTACTGTCATGATTTCCATCCCATTTGTCATACTAGCTGTTGCATGGACTCTCAAACCTGAGCTTACTACATAAGTCAAGTAAGAAATTCTTCTGCCCCCAGTCCTTCTGGTGTAATTTTTATCCAGCGGTTTCGTCCTATTTGTTCAATTTCAACAAACTTCCAATCTCTTAAAAGAGGCTGGATTATGTTTTTATCAAGACTTGCAAATCTTGCCTGTTGGAAGTTCTCTTCTCTTGCATTTACTATTAAGAGTCCATTTTCATAAGCAAGTTCTGCCATTTCTTTTTTAGTTATCCTACCACCACGTTCTTTTATTATTTTTAATGCTTGAATAAGTACAGATTTTGGAGTATGAATTTCGTATGCTGGAAGCTNNGATCCAGAAGAGACATTTACAAATATGTCGTTTTCTTTTTCTTTTTGCACTATTTCTTTAACAGATTTTAAGATCTTAAAAGGATCAAACCTGTCTGAATACACTACTTGAACCTCGATCTTGTCTTTTTTTAGCTCAGTCTTGATCTTTTCCATATAACCACGAGCTTTATCTTTTGATGGAACATCATGCATCAAAAGCCAGACCTTATCTGCCTTCATCTTTTTAGCTGAGAGTACTATCCTGTCTATCTCAAAGCCTACGGGGGCAATGTGCACACGCAAGTTTGCAAGACCAGTCATCATGGTATGTATAGTTTGCATACTAATCACATCATATATAATAATTCTGCAGTCTTAAACTATAATATGAAAGCAGTTTGCAAGTTAGAAGGGAAAATAGAGGTCCATGTATTTCCTGCAGTTAAATCAATCTTTGAAGTAAAAGAATAATTTCTAAAATTCTATTGTGTGACTTTGTAAATGGCTATTGATGATTGCACAAGCGGTATTGGATTATCAAGAGATCTCCAGACAAAAGTTTCTATGGTATATGCACCAGGTTCAGTTGGAGACCAAGACTGTGATACAGCAAGTTTTTGATTTATTGTAATAGAGCTCTTAAACCATGAAAGTGTCATAACAGTACCAGCAGAATCCTTTACTTGAACAAGATAAACAAAGGGTTGNNCATTGGTTCTTGTATTGTCATCCCTAAACTGTCTGCCAAAATTACATTTTCAAGTGTGACTTTACCAACTGATGGAGCATTGGATGAAAGTACTGATTCTGTTATTACGTCAAAGTCGTCATTGATGTTATATGGTGATGGTAATGTGTGATCTACATATTTTGCATATAGTCTATCATCTAAAATTGCATGCAATCTGTTTCCACTAGACCTATCATATGGTGTAAAGGAGACATTTGCCACAAAAATACCAGAATTTTCACTTGTCTCTGTTGCATCGATTGTTATTCCAGCCACGTCAGAATCTGATGATATCTCAACTGGAATGGTATCGCCTGCTTCTGGATTTAGATTCATGTCAGGATCGATAATCTGTATATTTGCTGTCTCATGTGGAAGATACGATGGTTTGTCAAGACTGATTTTACCTTCATTCCAACGTATCTGTGCACTTTGTGTGAGAACCACGCCATCTGCAAACTCAAATGATATGGTAATTCCATCATCTCTGTCTGCTTCTAGAAAACCACTTGTCGGACCTGTACCAACAGTTCGCGGTTGGGTGTCTATTTCACCATCGCCATTGGCATCATGTGAAAATCCAGTTAGTATTACTTCGCCTGTGAACACTCCACTGTTTTTTGAAGTTTCTACTAACCTGTATGGTTCAAGATCGTGTCCGTGTGTTGATATTTTGATAAAATAGCCTTGCTTATCTCCAATCGAATCTATTCCATGTTTGTTTTCATTCCAGCTTGGTGCATCTATTGTAATTCCAACTTTGTCTGTCCAGCTATAAACTTGTTTATCAGTAGTAATTGGAGCATATGGTTTGTAATAATTAGGGATTGGTTCTGCATTTGCCGAAATAAAGCAAAATGAAAAGAGTATGAGTAATATTAGATATTTTTTCATGACTCTTTCATCCANNTTTTTCTGCAACATCAAAAAAATGTTCTTCTTTTGTAATGTGATCGTTTAGGTATATGGCATATGTTCTAAGAAATCTTGCTACTGGCTCTCTTGCATCCTGGCCCTGCTTCCATCTTTGTAGATGAGTTGCTACACTTCTAGCTATTCTGCGGCCAAACTCATGCTCTATCATGAATGCCCTAATTTCCTTTTTGAGAGAATCATAGCTTGCAACACAGGGAAAGTATGCATCTTCTTCTTTTGAATAATGAATTGCGTCTAGAAATTCCGCCATTATTATTGTGATTTGCTCAATGTCTGAGAAAGGGATATCTTTTCCTTCGTAGAGTTTCTTGTAACACTTTACTATGATCTTTTCTAGTCGCCTAATTTGGATGTGATCTTGCCGAAGTGAATTTGTTGCGCTCATTTTACTGTAAAAAGAGTTACTATCTTGGGATTATATTGAATTATTCCAAAGTGTGGTTTTGCCACCCCCGCTCCATAATATCCGCTTGGCCCACCAAGGCCTAGTCTTATTAGATAATTGCTTGACTTGTTAATCTCAATTTCTTTTTTTTCAAGTACAAAATCTGATACTTTTTCCTTTGTTACTACAAGATCGGAGAGAATATTTTGAATTTTTTTATTTTGCACTAAAACGGCTTCTTCATGCTGATGACCACATAAAATTACAAAATTACCAAGAAGGCTTTTTCCTTCATCAAACGCAGAGGATGGTTTGTAGTGATATCCAGAATAGCTAAAAAATTCAAACTCTTCGTCTGAGATTCTCTGCCATGTTCTTTGGTATAACCAAGCCTCGTCATATACATTTTTTGGGGTGATTTTCTGTGGATCAAGTGGTCCACCATGTACGCAAACAAGTTGGTTTTTTTTATCAATGAATTGTTGCTGGCCAAATGTCTGGTCATTGTTTTGTTCAAAAAATGAAAGATCTTCTCTTTTTAATGCCTGATGAGCTGTCCAACTCTCGATTGAACTTCCACTTACTGGTCGTTGGTACAAAAAAGCTTCATCATGGTTCCCCATTACAGAAATAATTGGATGATTTTTTTGCAAAGATTCTAGTCTTTTAAGAACTTGTTTTGGAGCACTGCCTCTCTCAAGCAAGTCTCCTAGGTTTATTATTCTGTCAAAACTGCCATATTTTTTTGTAAATTCATCACTTGAAGCAACTTCTAAAATTGTTTCTAAAGCATCAATATCAGCATGTATATCAGAAAAAACTAGATCCAATGTCTTTGTATGTGTCGTAGCTTAATTTCTAACTTTGTGGTATTTGTTTTTGGCACGTGAGTTTAGTTTTACTAAAACAATGGCAGGTGCAACAAAATACATACCTGCATTGAGCAGAATTATTCCAATTCCATATGTAATCAATTCAGCTTCAGAATCAATATTTAGATAGTTAAGAATTGAAAGAGTTGAAATTAATGGTGTAATTGTTGCCTTTACTATTTCTTTGAAGACTGGGTTTTGCCTTTCCCAATCTGCTACAGTAGGACTAAAGGAATAGTAGACTGAATTAAANNATTACTTCAGGTTCTTCAATTTGTTTTGGTTCTTCTTTTATCTCCTCTGGAATTGTGGGTTCTGCGTTTTCTTGCTGTGGTAGCTTTCCTAAAACAGATTTGGCTCGACGTATTTCTTCATCACTATATCCTAATTGTTTAAGTTCATCTTCAAAGGTTTGTTCAGTAATCACACCATCCCTATAGAGATCCATCAGAGTTTGATCAAGACGAAGACCTTCAGGTTCTGGAGGAGGTGAACCTTCAGTGACTGTAAATTTTAGAGTCTTGATAAAATATGGCTCATCAGGTTTTGTTTTTGTAGCCCATGCAAGTTTTATTTCATACTCACCAGTTGGTTGACTCTTTGTATTACATACATCTGAATAGCTTTGTTGTACTTTGGAGTTTACTATAATATCACAAACACTGTGAGGTAATCCATCTAGGTAGACTGGTTTTGGATTTGTTAAACCAAAAAGGGTAAATGTAATGGTCTTGTCTGCAAAGTTTTTTCTCTGTGCTTCTTCATATGTGTAAATTGGGAAACACATCTCTATGCCACACTGGCTTGGTACATTAGTTCCGACAGCAGCAGCTGCAAATGGCAGATATATGTAAAAGTCTGGGTATGGATACGGTTCGTTTGAAATATCTGGAAAGTTTGAAACTGTAATTGTTATT
>DUJB01000035.1:998-21242 GCA_013330055.1 Nitrosopumilaceae archaeon | reverse complement strand
AAATTCTTTTCTGAAGGAGTGAATTCAAGCAAAATAAAATTTGGTAAAGCACTACAACTTGTTCTTTGTACAAAAATAACAAAGAAGACAAAGGTCAAAGCAGATTTTATTTCTGAAGATATAAACACAATTCTACAATGGTGTCAGACTGTATACGAAAGCTCGGAATCTTAGATTTTTAAAATCTTCAATATTTTGAATGGAATCTTTGCAAAATCTATTTCTTTTTCAGCAGAAACCAACAAGACATGTTCATTAACTGGAAAACTCATCACTACTGCTTTATCTCTATATGACATTGCAAACTTTACTGCTCCAAGTTGTTTGTCGAATTCCTTCCTCATTTTTGTTCTCAAAACAAGTTCCATGAACAACATTTCATCATCTTTTTTATCTTCAAGAGGTGTTTTGTCCTCTTTCATGCCTCCGGCAACAAGTCTACCTTGATTATTCACCATTCCTGCAAACCTTATCTTTGAATCCAGACTCCTGATTTTTTTACATGTTGCCTCAAAGTCCATAATATCGTGCCTCATATACTATTTTTTGTCTCATAAAATTAATTGTCAACGAATAATTATAATTCACGATCTATTTATTGCGATCTCTTTCTATTATCTAAACATGGCAACAGATACTGATTACAAAAAATCATTAGAATATTACAAACATCTCTCTTTATTCTGGACTGATATGGTATACCTCATGGCAAGCAAACCAGCTGCGCTAACTTCCGCAGGACCAATGAGAAAATTTGCTATCCAAGCAAAGAAACTTACCACTGAAATGATTGAAGCAAACGAAGATCTGACGGAATTTAACACTAGACTTGCTGAATACTATAAACAGCTTTCAGATACATGGATCGAAGCACAGGAAAAAGTTAATAAAAAAATCCCTGAAATCCCTCAGGACATGGAAAATCTAGAAGCATCAAAACGTGTTTGGATTGATATGTTTGAAAATGATTTTACGCAACTTTTTGATTCTCAAAAATTTGGAGAAAACTTTGGGAAGCTAATATCCAGTGAACTTGAACTTTCAAAACACTGGAACAGCATGCTTTCAACCTTACTTGAAACTGCAAATGTTCCAACCAAAAATGATCTTGACGATGTTTACAAAGAGTTGCATTCTTTACGAAAAAGAGTAAGTAAACTTGAAAAAAATGAAGGAAGTGATAACGATGGAAAATGAATTAAAAATAGATCCAAAGATTGTTAGTGAATTTTTCAAATTTAACAAAAATATTATTGAAGCACCAAAGATGGTTCCGGCTCCAGGTGAAATCAATCTTGAAATGACACCTTATGATGTTGCTTATACAGAAGACAAGGTTCGTTTACTACATTTCAATTCTCCAACACAAAAACAACATAAAGTTCCAATTGTCATAGCATATGCTCTGATAAATCGATATCACATTTTGGATATACATCCACAAAAAAGCTGGGTGCGAAATATCTTAACACAAGGATTTGATGTGTACATGATTGACTGGGGGACTCCCACTAAAATAGACAAATATCTAAGCTTTGATGATTACGTAAATGGTTACATTGATAATTGTGTAGATTTTGTACGCAATGAAGCATCTGTTGAAAAGGTATCATTACAAGGTTATTGTACTGGTGGAACTTTGGCTACAGTGTATGCAGCATTACACCCAAATAAGATCAAAAATTTGATAGCTACTGCACCTGTAATTGATGGTAAGCGAGATACGACTGTTGTTGGCAACCTTGCCAAGCATGTGGATGTGGATAATATGGTGGAAACCATCGGTAACATGCCTCCTGAATTCATGTATTATGTATTCTCGGTCTTGAAACCATTTGAACAAGGGATAGAAAAGTACATTAACTTTTTTAGAAATGTTGAAGACAAAAACTATGTTGATAATTTTCTGCGTATTGAAAAGTGGCTAAGTGAAACTCCTCCAATCCCTGGTGAGCTTTTCAAACAATGGATTCGAGATATATATCAGGACAGTGTGTTAATACAAAATAACATGTACGTTGGAGGTAAACTTGTATCTCTTAAAAATATCACCATGCCAATATTTACGCAGGTTGCTGTAGGTGATCACCTGGTCTCTCCTGAATGCAGTATGCCCTTACACTATGCAGTAGGAAGTGAAGATAAAACTCTTAGAATTTATCCGACTGGTCATGTTGGTATGATAGCAAGCTCATTTTCTCAAAAAGTTGTTCTTCCTGAGCTTGGGCAATGGTTAAAAGAAAGATCTGAAAAATAAAAAGTAAATTTGTTCACTTTTTTGATTTTTTATCTATAGGAATAATTACTACTTGAACCAAATCTCCTTCTCTCAATCCAAGTGCATCTCTTTCTGCTTCAGGAATCGAAATTCTTCCATTACTACCAACTGAAGTCTTAAATGCTCCCCATGACACAAACTGTGGCATTGATTGCGCAAGTTTGAAAGCACTATCCATTGCTTTGGATTGTATGTTTCCAAAGTTTTCCATAATCTCTGATTGAGCTTTTGCTCCTTTNNGCTTTTCCACTTTTTTGTATCCAATCTTTGAACATAGTTGTTGGATCGTATTGGTTACTATTACCTGTCATAGGTTTTGTTTTTCTATTTATCTATATATGCATTTGGATTATCTACTAGAAGATGTGACCATGTGTTGGTTCAAAAATCTGAGGACAATCTCTGAGAATTTTTCTGGCTCTTCAACAAAAGGAGTATGACCTGAATTTTCCATTTCTACAAATTGACAATTTTTGATGGAAGAAACAAAACCCTTTGAGTGCACTATAGGAATAAGGGTATCCTGTTTTCCCCACACTATCAAAGTGGGTGCAGAGATCTTTCCAAGTCTCTCTGAGAGTGGAACGGCATTTCTGATGCCCAAAATTGTAGACATGAAAGCCATTTTTGCATTTGGGAGTGTCATTCGTTGAATAAAACCATCTATAGTATTGGAATCTATTTCCTTATGGACTCCTGACATCATCTGAAATGCAGTCTTTGCACCCTCCTGCGTTGGATACAGTGCCGCTAGCGTATATGCATCGAAGGTAGGAGTAGATTGTTTCATAATTCCAGAAGGAGACACCAGAACTATTTTTTCAATCACTTTGCTTTGGGTTATTGCACATTCAGCGACAATCTGACCACCAAGCGACGAACCAATCATGCTTGTTTTAGTAATCCCGAGTGTACTCAGAAAATCAAAGATAAATTGTGAAAAAAATTCCGGTGTATAATCTGCAGACGGCTTGTCACTAAAACCAAAACCTATGAGATCAGGTATGATTAAATGGTATTTTTTGCTAAGATGTGGAATTACACGTGCCCATCTTTCAGCAGAGGCTCCAATACCATGAACAAGAAGAACATTGCCATCGGATCCGCCTTCATCAAGATATCTAATCTTATTGGCACCGACTTTAACAAATTTCTCTTTCATCAGCCACTGTCCGTCCGTAGATTCTGAATAAGATAAATCTTTTCTATTAAAAAATGGGCCGAATGGGATTCGAACCCACGACCTTTCGATATCTGAATAAGTTTATCAGTCGAACGCTCCAGCCAAGCTGAGCTATCGGCCCAAAAATTTTTCAAGCCAACGGTCATTTAAGTTTGCTGGATTTTCCATTTGATAGAGCAACCCATTGATGGGTCAAAGTCTTTCTCTACCTTCTTTCCTTGGAGGAGTTTTTCTATGTTTAAAATCATTGTTTTTTCTGTTGCAACATCTTCTGGTCTCATAGCGTTATCTATTCTGCCGTGAAAGATAAGTTTCCTATCTTGGTCAAAAAGGAATGGATCTGGAGTACAAACAGCACCATATCGCTTTGCAACCTGTTGGGTTTCATCAACAAGATATGTAAATTTAATCCCTTTTTCCACAGCAAATCTTTTCATATTTTCAAAACTATCGTCAGGATAGTTTGTAGGATCATTACTATTAATTCCTATGATCGCAATTCTATCCTTGAACTTATCATGAAGTTCAACTAATGCTTTGGTTTTTGCTTGAACATAGGGGCAGTGATTACACATGAAAACTACTAGTAATCCCTTGTAATCTTTGTATTCTGAAAGTCTGTGGTTCTTATCATCTGTTCCCAAAAGCTCAAAATCAGGTGCATTGTCACCTGTCTTTAAGACAACTTCAGATTTTAACAATACCATAAAAAAATTGTTTTAACTATATCAATAAAATCTTTGCCTAAACAAAGGCAACAATTAAAATCTACACGCCTTGAATTCCCTATGATGGGCTGGTAGTTCAGCGGTAGAATACCCGCCTTGCACGCGGGGGGTCTGGGGTTCAAATCCCCACCAGTCCATCTTTTAAAGTATAAGGTTTCGTGCCTATGAAAGATGGATTTAAATATCATTTGGTTCTCTGCTGTGTAGGGAAATTAAATGGCGTCAGAAGCAGCAGCAGTTTACATTCCTTTGATAGTGGGATTAGCGCCAGGTCTAGTATACTGGATAGCAATTACTGCTATGAAGAGCAAAAAATAGATGTACTAACATCTTTGCATTCTTTTTCTTATTTTATCTCCAAACGTAAGTAGGTAAAACCTTCTAGTCTAGGTTGTTTAGATTATGATATACAGTATATGATTAATCACTTTTGAAAAGTATCTCTATGAAAGAAATCATTTTTGTTATATTGCTAGCCTTTTTCATCTTACCATCTAATCTTTCATGGGCACAAACCATTAAACCAAATGACAGTCTAACTGTTGAAGTTTTAACTCCTTTTAGCTATAAGGCAGAAGATGGTTCCACTGTGGTTATAGGTGAGGTACAAAATAAAAACAATTTTCCAGTTACTGGAGTGAAATTAGGAGTTTCTTTTTATGATCAAACTGGAAAAATACTTGAATACAAGACTGGTACAACATTGCTCAAAGTTATTCCAGCTGGAGGAAAAGCACCATTTTCAATTATCTCAAAACAGGATCCATCCATAACTGACATATCGGTTAATTTAACAGGATTCAATTCCTCTCCGGAAAGAAAACAAGTACTGGTAATAACTCCTGGAACCCTGGAAATTTCTGATCAACTTGTACTTTCAGGAACTATAACCAATAAAGGAACCATACTTACAAGTGGCACAACAATCCATTTGATTTCATATGATCCCTTTGGAAGAGTTGTTGGGATATCCACTGCGATAGCACAACCAGAAGATATTGGTGTTGGAAAAACATCTATCTTTACGATAAGTTCCACGCCAAACTCAATTACGAAATCATACAAACTTGTTGCAGAGTCTGATAATTACCAATCTACCTTAACTGATATCACAGATATAGAAACAACATTAAGTTCACTTACAGAACTTGTGACCATAAATGATGTATCAGTTACTGATATGATAGGAAACAGGTACTCAACAATACCGATTGGAAGTTCAGCCAAAATAACTAGTGAAATATGGATAAAATATGCACCTGAACAGGCTGAACAACCCTATGTTTGTTATGTTCAGATAAAACAAGTTGGAACTGAAAATATTACACAAAACAAAGATAATACAGCCATAGTTGAATTCATAGGAACTGTACAAGGGGTATTTCATGGAATGGAAAAACAGGAAATTTCAGTAAATTGGGTTCCAGATAAACCAGGCGCGTTCTTTGTTGAGGTTTATGTATGGGATCCAAATGCCGTTGCGCTTGCAGAACCAAGTCGTCACATCAATGTGATGCTTGTAAAGTAAAGTAAATCTAAACGAAAACAAAGTATCTGTATGTCTAAATTTAAGATAGTTGCCCTTGGAGGAACATTTGATATAATACACAAGGGGCACTTAGCACTGTTACAAAAAGGATTTTCTATTTCATCTATAGTTATTATTGGTCTTACAAGTGATGAATTTGCCATAAAAAAAGGAAAAAAACTATTACATAATTATTCTCAAAGATTAGAGTCGCTTAAATCTATGATAAATAAAAATTTTCCAGATTCTCACTATGAGATAAGCAAACTTGATAACGACTTTGGACCTGCAGTTTTGAAAAATGAAGTAGAAGCTTTGGTCGTTAGCGAAGAAACAATAGAACAAGGTAAGATACTAAACAAATTACGTACCCAAAAACACCTCTCTCCAGTGAAAGTTGTAGATGTTCCAATGGTTCTTGCAGTAGATGGTGGACGCATCTCTACAACACGAATTAAAAACTCTGAAATTGATGTAGAAGGAAATTTGCTTTGAATTGACAAATAACTTGTCTATCTTTGAGCAACTGAAATAAAACAAAAAATGTATAGGGATCTAATGATGAAAAACCTGACTAATCATATGTTAAACAAAATATCTGCAGACGTAACAGAACTAAAAGATGGTCTTAATCCAGAAAACATTGCCTATTGGTACAATAAAGTCATACAAGAAGCAAAGGAAATGGCTCCTCCTTGGTTAGTAGATAAGATAAATGTCAAACAAGATCCTGTATTGCACATGAAATTTAATTTGGATATATCAAAACGTGCTGTAAGGTATTTTATGATGGCAATAGAAAACCACTTGGATGAAATGCCTTACTCCACTAGATTGTACTTTCTCAAAGTACAAGAAATAATGACTACTGAAATGGACAAATCACTAGTCTAGTTCACTCTTTTGTAATCTCAACTATCTCATTAAAGACTACAGTTTCTGTTATCCGGTGTTTTTTCTCAATAACAGATTGTATAAAATCTGCAAATGATTCTGCCTCAAATTTGTCTTTTAGTATAATACTATGTGCTGATTTATCTTTTGCAAGTATAATGACTTCGTTTTCAATAACTTCTAAAATTCCGGTGACGAATGGATCTTTATCTTGTTTTACATAAATTAAACTAGAGAGTTTCTGTGCTTCATATTCGTCTTCACATATGATCTTTTTTTTCATGACTTTATTCAAACAAGAATCTGTTTACCTGATCTTTTGCTTTTTCTCTTTTTTTCTTAAAATCTACTATGAAGGGCTTTGCGGCATCTTTAAGATCACATTTGCATTCGCCACACAAAAGCTCACCACCCTTACATTTTCTTGCTCGTTCATCAGAATCTTTTTCAGAATCAAAGAAATATCGTAAATACCAAAATACTGGACATATGTTGAAGTTAGCTCCTAATTTGCGTTGTAGTTCAACAGTTGGCTGACCTCCAGTAAATGAATTTGAAATCTTTTTTTCAACGATCTCTTCTTCATCAGTTGTAAAAATCGCAGTTTCTGGATCCGATGAAGACATTTTTCCTTTCATTCCAAGACCAGGAAGAAATTTAGAATGAATTTGTGCAGGTTTTGGGTATCCGATTTTTTCTGCAATGTCTCTTGTTACTCGCCAATATGGATCTTGATCTATTGCAGCAGGTATGAGGACAGGAGTAGGTTTGCCCTCTATTATTGAGGGAAGAAAACAGGGAGCTGCCTGAATGGGTGGAAACCCAATCATCCCTATGTTTGTTGAATTTTGAAAACCAAAAACTGCCTTTACAGTGGAATATGTTATTCTTTTAGCAATTTCAAGAGAAATTGGATAGATCCGTTTGATGTCTTTGGAGTCTATTAGGATCTTTGTTTTCTCGGGATCAAATCCTACCGCAATGATGTCCAAGATATTTTCATATGTATATCTTGATACATCATCAAACGATCTATCGTCACTATAAAGAAATTTTTCATCATCCGTAATCTGAAAGATCAAGTTTACATCGAATTTATCTTGCAAATATTTTGTAAAAATCCATGGAAGAAGATGTCCCATGTGTATTGAACCTGATGGTCCTCTTCCTGTGTAAAGATAGAACTTGTTTCCTTTTTCATACTCGGATAAAACCTTGTCAAAATCTCTATGGCTGAAAAAATATCCAAGCTTTAACATCGGATGTAATTCACCAGTTTTCTTTTTTATTCTCTCAAGCAAATCAGGTGAAATTTTTTCTGTACCGAATTTTTGAATAAGTTTGTCATAATCGACGTCACCTTCAACATTCCATGGAGTAACTGTGAACTCGTCGCCTGACATTCATCATTCAGATAAGTTAAGGTTTAAAAAGTCTTTTCTGCTTTTTGTGATAATGTCNNGATCAAGTAAGAAGGGGTGTTGAGTGGCTCAAATACAAAAATTTAGTAGAAGTCCATGAATCTGAAGTTTCCTTTGCTAGTCTTGGAGAAAACGGTAAGGAGACTGCTGAGAAAGGACTTCCTGAGAGAAGACTTGTTAATTATCTTGCAAAACATAAGGTTTGCACTTTTGAAGGTGCAAGAACTGCAGTCTTAGAGGATGAATTTAACGCTGCCATCTCAAACGCAAGACAAAATGGATGGATTGAGATTACAAAAGGCCAGACTTCAAACATTATCACACTAAAAGACAACATAACAAATTCTCCAGAAGAAGAATTACTTTCTATTCTAACTAACAAAATACCTGTTTCAGAGATAAAAAACAAATCCGCGTTTGAGTCTCTTACAAAAAGACCTAACTTTATTCTTCTTGATTCAATAAAAACTACAGTAATAAATCTAACACAACAAGGACTAGATACTCCGATACCACTAACTGAATCTCATTCTACTGATGCCATATTGGTTAGAGCCATTGACGTAGAAGCTCCTGCACCAGAAGTTTTTGCCGCAAGATCTCATCCTCTACAAGACGTTATAAATGAAGTAAGAGAAATTTTTGTTAGTCTTGGATTTGCAGAAATATCTGGTAATCTTACTCAATCAAGCTTTTGGAATTTTGATGCACTTTTTACTCCACAAGATCATCCAGCACGAGAAATGCAAGACACATTCTACATAAAGGATACTAGTGCAAGCAAAATTGCTACACCTAATCAAATTGCTAAAGTATCAGAATCTCACAAAAAGGGATGGCACTATAATTGGAAACTTGAAGAAGCAAAAAGAATGGTTTTACGTACACATACTACATGTGTTACAATAAGACATCTGGCAGACAACAATCCAGATGAGGCAAGGATATTCTCTGTTGGCAGAGTGTTTAGAAATGAAAAGGTCAGCTACAAACATCTTGTTGAGTTTAACCAAGTAGAGGGGGTTGTTGTAGGAAAAAACGTCACACTTAGAGACTTGATGGGCCTACAACGTGAATTTTACTATAAGATGGGTCTAAAGAAAGTCAAGTTCTGGCCAACATTCTTTCCTTATACTGAACCATCATTGCAATCCATGGTCTATAATGAAAAACTTGACAAATGGGTAGAGCTCTTCGGTATGGGAATTTTCAGACCAGAAGTTACTATGCCACTTGGAATTAAAAACCCAGTGCTTGCATGGGGAGGAGGCATTGAAAGAATAGCTATGCTAAAATTTGCATTAGATGATGTTCGTGAACTTTACAATAACAATTTGGGTTGGTTAAGGAGTGTAGCAAAATGCCCGTAGTAACTTTGTATTTCAACAGATTGCAAAAACTTCTTGGTAAAAAAACATCACAAGAAAAAATTATCTCGACCCTTCCATTTATTGGACTTGATATTGAAGAACAAACAAAGGATCACATTTCTGTAGAATACAGTCCAAACAGGCCTGATTATTCAACGGATTATGGAATAGTATCCTCGCTACAAGGACTTCTTGGAATCAAAACAGGGATGCCAAAATTAAAAATCAAAAAAGGAAAATATTCTATTAAAGTAGATCCGTCGGTCAGAAAAGTAAGGCCGTTTATCACATCTATAGTAGCAAAAAATGGAAAACTTGACAATGAAACAATAAGACAGATTATTGCTATGCAGGAAGATCTTCATAATGGAATAGGAAGAAGACGAAAAAAGGCATCGATTGGGATACATGATCTTGACAAAATTAAATTCCCTCTCATGTATACTACAGTGAATAGAGGCCACAAGTTTATTCCATTGACATCATCATCCGAAATGTCCATTTCAGAAATATTACAAAAAACCGATGTTGGAGCAAAATATGGCAACATTCTTGGCACATCACAAAAAATACCTATTATTTTGGATTCTATTGGTAACACTATTTCGTTTCCGCCTATCATCAACTCAAATCTTACAACAGTTTCCAAAACTACACAAAATCTTTTGGTGGAAATTACGGCTGTTGACAAGAATGCTGCGGAAGATGCACTTTCAGTAGTAGCTAATACACTTCAGGATGCTGGGTTTTCAATTTTCTCAACAAAAATTTCCGGAGCAAATAATTCCACACCATCATTGAATTCAAGAAGAATGGTTCTTGAAGTTGATCTAGTAAACAAAATACTCGGCCTTAATCTTTCCACTTCTACGATTATTGCTTCACTAAGAAAAAGTAGATTAGATGCAAAATCAAAAGGAAATAAAATTATATGCACAATTCCAAGATATCGAACAGATATTTTTGGAACCATGGATCTGGTAGAAGAAGTCGCTCTTGGTTATGGAATACAAAATCTAGAACCAACAATTCCACAATCTGTTTCCATTGGACAGAAAAATAAGATTACAAAGGCATTGGACTCTATGAGCACAATCATGGTTGGTCTTGGTTATTTTGAAGTACTGAATTTTGGTCTTTTGAGTAAAGAAGTTCAATATGATCTAACCAAGAGAGACTCATCAAAGATGATCTTTGTAGATGATTCTAAAAGTCAAGGTCATACTATATTACGTGATTCTATGCTCCCAGGATTAATTGATACTCTTTCAAGAAACATACATGAGACGTATCCTCAAAAGCTCTTTGAAACTGGTGTAGTGTTCTCAAAAGTTTCTAATGAAATAAGAGAAGAGATTCATCTTGCTTGTGTTTGTGCATATAATGATGTCAGTTTTAGTGAAGTAAAATCAATCTTACAATCTGTTTTCAAAACAGGATTTGGTTTACAATGCATAACCCAAATGACATCTACACTAATGTTTTCAGAAGGTAGAACTGCTAATGTTATAATGAACAACAAAACAGTAGGCGTAATAGGAGAAATTTCANNAACCAAATTATTTTGCCCATAAATGCACGCAGACGGACTGGAATGATAAAACATGATTTTTGGTCCACCCAGCCGTGCGACAGGGCACCCCGGTGTAAGAACAAAGATGAGGGTACGCTAATGCTACCTATGACTTTTTGTGGGTCAGACCCGGGGAACATTTTTCTATAAACAAAAAAGTCATAAAGAAAATGATTACAAAATAATTACATGGTAAACTATTGGTTGGTAAAACAAGAACCATTGGTATACAACTTTACTGCGCTTGAAAAAGAAAAAAAGACAGTATGGGATGGCGTACACAACAACTTGGCTATAAAATATCTAAACGCAATGAAAAAAGGAGACCAGGCACTTTTCTATCATACGGGGAATGAAAAGCAGATTGTGGGAATTATTGCTATTACATCATCGTCATATCCTAATCCTAGAGAATATGACAAAAGATATGTTGTTGTAGATGTTGAACCCATAAAACCACTCAAAAGACCGGTTACCTTAGAAGAGATGAAAAAAGAGCCATTATTCAAAAACTGGGAACTCTTACGCATATCACGGTTATCAGTAATGCCTGTACCAAAAAACATCTGGGACATAATAATGAAGAAATCAAATAGTTAATAGGACTCTGGCAAAATTCGCTTCACAACAGATCTATTGATATATTTGATTTGTATAACTAGCCTATGGCAACAGCATATGTCTTAATAAACTGCGAACTTGGTTCTGAAGAAGCTATCATAAGCCAACTGAAATCAATAGATGGCGTAAAAGAAGTACATGGAACATTCGGTGCATATGATATTTTGGCTAAGATCGAATCGCCATCAGTAGAAGCGTTAAGAGAAGTAATAACTTGGAAGATTCGAAAGATAGAAAAAATTCGTTCTACCTTAACTCTGATGGGAATAGAAGGACAGAGTTAACCACTTAACTTTTTTGGATTAATTGCAGTAAGAATCAAAACATTCCATGGAAAAATAATTTTTCCATTTTTTGTAAATGTTTTAGTATTTTTTTCTATCTTCTTCTTCATTGCTACGAATTGACGTGTATCAAGAGATTTGAATTTCTTTTTTAGAGGAGTTGTAAGATTAGTGAAATAATCTCTCCAATAATCCTTGAATGTTCCAGGTTTGTATTCAAAATTAAATTCATAAATATTAATTTCTTTGAATCCCGCTNNTGAATGTTCCAGGTCCGTATTCAAAATTAAATTCATAAATATTAATTTCTTTGAATCCCGCTTTTTCAAATTCTGCTTTCAACAGATTTTTTGTTCCGAACCTGTGTACTGTTGGAGTTCCTACTGGAAGAAAATCTGGTATGAATTTTAGTACTTCATTAGAAATACAGCTAAAGTATGGAGCAGTTTTTTTACTCCCATGAACTGCAACAGTAATTTTACCATCTTTTTTTAGAAATCCACGAACTTTTCTTAACACAAGTTGTACATTTGGAAAAAACATCAAACCATATTGACATGTTACCGCATCAAACTCTTCACAGAATTTCATTTTTTCAACATCAGTAACAACAAATTTTACATTTTTTTTCGTAATCCATTTTCTTGCAATCTTGATTGGTCCTGGAGAAATATCAACACCAATCACTTTTCCACTATTTCCTATCTTAGAAGAAATTTTTCTTGTGACTACCCCCGTTCCACATGCCAAATCAAGTACAAGATCTCCCATTTTAATTCCAGAAATTTTTACTAATTTTGTTGTACTCTTAAATGGACCCATGTTTTTGCTTGCCCATTCTGAATGATATTTTGGTGCAAATTCATTCCAAGTAGCTATGGATCTTTTTTTGTATGCTCTTGGATCAAATCTAGACATATTAATTTCTCAAATACGAAGAGCTTTTAACTCTAGCTTTAATTCTTGCACCTATGCTTGTACATTTTATTTTTGTAGTAAAGAAACAAGATCTAGACAAAAGGACTTGGGAGTTTGAGTACGTAGTACAAATGGCGAAATTTTATAAAGTATGGATCGAAAAAACATTTTCCAAAAAAATTGAAGTACAAACTGACCAAATGCCAGTTACTCACTCCCTATTTCATCGAATTAACATAAGTTCACTTCTAAATGATCATAGGAAAAGAGGTGAGGATATTTACCATTTTTACCTTACATATTTTAGACCAATTTGGACAGATTGTACTTGTGAAGGATATCATGCAGAAAACTTTAGCATGATTTGGTGGCAACCTGGAATCAAAGACGATATCTCATTTTTAGCAGAAAAAAACTGTACTGTAGTATCACATGAATTGGCTCATGAGTTTCTTAGACAAACAGAAAACAAGAATTATGTCGAACTTGTTCACGAGATCTGGACAAAACACCTTTTTGCATCATTGCCTTTTGAATATTATGATGACATTTTTAAAAAAACAGACAAGATTGCAACTTTTTCAACTATCGATACATCTGAATTTCGGTTATAATAGAATCACCAGTTTCTTTTAATCCTGAAAATCTAAATTTGATCTATGTTAAGTTGTAAAGGAGAATGCAAAACCATCTTTAAGCAATCACTTGGTAAAGCAACATTTCGTTATATGAATGGACAAAAAAGATGTAGTATCTGCAGTGTATATTTCAGATGGGGTGGATCAAAATGTCCTTGTTGCAATGCTGTATTGCATATTAGACCCAGACATTCTCGTGCAAAAGAAAAGTATTATGAAATAGCTGGCATAAAGTGGCTGTAAAATACTAAGTATAGGTTATGTGGATTTTTTGTCTGGATTTATCTGTCCAGATTGTGAAAAACAAATGTTTCATGAAAACGAAACTACCTAGATATAGAAGGAGTTTACGCTAAATTTTGTCCAAATAAGGCAAAATTATCTAGCATTTGGTAACTGAATATATTCTATTTTCAAAACTTGCTGTCTTGAAGTCTATCTTATTTTCGGGATCTTTTTTACGAGCTTTGCTTAGATTCTCAAGATTTACAAGTGCTTCGCCGTTAAAACCTACTGAAGAACCGTAAATCCCATCTGTCAAAAGAGTACCATGCTCCCCTTTCTTGATGTCGTCTACTACTTCATAAAATCTTATGGCCTCTTTTTTGTTTATAGGACCACCAGTTGACTTGTTAAAGCCAACTGCTACATACATTCCATTATTTTTTACTGCAACAGGTACTTTGTGAACCTTGCCAGAAACACCTTGAATTTTTTCATTAAGTAGAATTTCGCACTTGTGAAACATGCTTGAAATATAGGCACAAAAACGATAATTAGCAAAAACACCAGCTACGTCTTCCTCGCAATTAACAAAAACCTTGTGAAGAAGTTCAAGAGCAGAATCATTCATACTTTGCAATCGATCTTCAATCCTTCCCTTTTTGACTAGATCGGATTCGCAATCTTCTGCTACTTTTTCAAGGATGAAATGTGGCAGGTTATAGTTTTTCAGAGCAGAAACATATGTTCCAGTTTTTGAGATACCGAAACTGGGAAAATTGCCACGACTCAATTTGATATCACTCTAAAATAGTTTAAACCAAATTTAATTATAATCATGCAGAATCACATTATATCACTTTTCGCATATAACTGTTCGCTAAAATATAGATCAAGATGGTGGGGCCGACCGGAGTTGAACCGGTGACACACGGGTCACTACAGCTCCAAACTGTACATCATCCTTTCGTCAGTGAAGCTTGTGAAACCACTGGAGCCCTTAGCGGTGATCATGTGATCTATCCTGTCGCCATGCCTGGCTAGGCTACGACCCCACGCAAGTGAGATAAATACACTAGAATTTTAATTTACTCAAGTACCGAAGATTTATTTGTCTTAATTCAACATTTTTAATCAAGACGACAATACAAAATTTAACGCTGCAAAGTATTTCAAAACATCATATAGAAAATATTAGTTCTCAAGTTAATATGACAATAAACCTAAGAAAAAATATGGATTGGTAGAAAACAATGGTCAGGCCCATCATGATCTTAATTGGCGCAATTCCTGTTGTAATGGCACTCCTAATAGTAATTCCACAACTCACTAAACCAGAAATTCCAGTTTCTGCCGCAGATTCAAACGATGTAATTTCAATTGAATATAGCACACAACACCTAAAGAAAATACCTTTTGGAATAACAGATACTATTGGTGCCACAAAGACTGAATTATTATCGATTCAGAATGATGGAAATGTAAGATATAGTGTAATGATAGATGGTAAGCCTGAACCTGACATTAAAGATGTATTAGAAAAGAACATGATGAAAAAACTGAAGGCCCTGATAAAAGAAACCGGATTCATGCAAATTCCAAAAAACTCTTTTATTATTAAAAATGACGTTTCAGAATATGATAAATTTGGAGTAAAAATAACTCTTAATGGTATATCAAGTAACATTCAATGGCCTGAACAGAATGCTACTAGTGAATTCATACCGCCATTAATTGTTCATGTAAAAGATGAGCTTGATGGAATAATTTCTGAAATAATAGAATAAATAACACTCGCGATGATTAACAAACATGATACCGCTCTCTGGCGATGTTGCCAATTCAAAAGGAATCATAGATGAAAAAATAGAATCATATTCTATCAAGCGAGGAACATCCACTCTAAAACGAGGACTTGCTCATATGCTCAAAAATGGAGTTGTGATGGATGTGACTACTGTTGAACAAGCACAGATAGCTGAAGATTCTGGTGCAGTTTCTGTGATGGTTCTAGACAAACTTCCATCTGATGTAAGAAAAGCAGGAGGTGTTGCAAGAACTGCAAGCATTAGAATTATCCAAGAAATTATGGATTCAGTCACAATACCTGTTATGGCAAAATGTAGAATTGGTCATGTATACGAAGCAAAAGTTTTGCAAGAAACAAATGTTGACATGATTGATGAGTCCGAAGTTCTTACTCCAGCTGACGAGTTACACCACATTTGGAAATGGGATTTTACAACACCTTTTGTAAATGGTGCAAGAAGTCTAGGAGAAGCACTTCGTAGAATAGAAGAAGGTGCTGCCATGATAAGAACCAAGGGGGAGCCTGGGACAGGTAACGTTGCAGAAGCTGTAACTCACATTAAAAATGTAAATGATGAACTAAGACGAATAAAATCAATTTATGATTCAGGAGACGAACAAGAATTAATTCGTATGGCAAGAGATCTGAGAGTTTCATATGAACTTGTAGAAGAAACTGCTAGTCTTGGAAGATTACCAGTAGTAAACTTTGCAGCTGGAGGTATATCTACACCTGCAGACGCAGCATACCTTATGACTCTTGGCTGTGATGGAATCTTTGTAGGTTCTGGAATATTCAAGGCAGAAGATGCAAAGGAAAGAGCACAAGCAATAGTTCTTGCTACTACTTTCTGGGAAGATCCAGACAAAGTTAAGGAAGCACAAAAAATGATAGATGAGCGACAATCTATGTTAGGGCTTGATACTAAAAATCTTGAACTAAAGATGCAAGAGCGTGGCAGCACAGCATGAATGGATTGAATATTGGGGTTCTTGCTGTTCAGGGAGATGTTGCAGAAAATATCATGGCAACAAAAATGGCAATGGAAGAACTAGGAATTGAAGGAATTGTAAGTGAAATAAAATATCCGGAACAAATCTCTGAGCTAGATGGAATGATCATTCCAGGAGGAGAAAGCACTGTAATAGGACAACTCTCTCTTGTAAACGGTTCTCTCAAACAGATCAAAGAAAAAATTGAATCAGGCATGCCAATTCTTGGAATCTGTGCAGGCATGATATTGCTCTCAAAAAGAGTAAAGGATAGAGTAATGGGGGATATGGACCAGCCTCTTTTAGATATGTTAGACATAAAAATCGAGAGAAATACTTTTGGAAGACAACGTGATTCTTTTGAATCTGAAATCTCGATGGAAAAGATAGGAATTCCAAAATTCCAAGGGGTGTTTATTCGTGCACCATCCATAGTTGAAACTGGAAAGAATGTAGAGGTCATATCAAAATTTAATGAAAAAATTGTTGCAGTAAAGCAAGGAAAAATACTTGGAACTTCATTCCATCCAGAATTAACAAGTGATTTATCACTTCACAAATACTTCATAAATCTAGTTAAAGAAAACCAGTAATCATACTTGATAGGATAGAAACTTTTGTAAACTGTCAGGACAATTTATATTAAATTCAAGACTAGATCAATGGTGATTATGATGCAAATAGAAAGCACATCAGAGCTTGTATTATTTATCTACAAAAAAACAGAAGAGAATGTCGCAAAATTTAGAAAAACAATAAACCGACCGCTGACACTTTCAGAGAAAATATTGATAGGTCATTTTGAAGATATTAACGATACAAAGAATATCGAATCTGGAAAAAGCTATGTATATCTGCGCCCTGATCGTGTAGCTCTACAGGACGTAACTGGCCAAACGACTATTCTACAATTCATGCAGGCTGGATTGAAAAGAGCATTACTTCCTACTACTGTACATTGTGATCACCTCATTCAAGCTAGAATAGAAGGCGATTCTGATACCAAGGCAGCAATTAGTGAAAACAGCGAAGTATACAAATTCTTAGAATCTGCCAGCAGGAAATATGGAATTGGTTTTTGGAAGCCTGGAGCTGGTATCATTCATCAAGTTGTTCTTGAAAACTATGCCTTTCCTGGAGGTCTTATGATTGGTACTGACTCTCATACCCCTAATGCAGGTGGTCTTGGGATGCTTGCAATTGGTGTTGGTGGGTTAGATGCGGCTGAAACAATGGCGGGCCTACCATGGGAACTTCTTTATCCAAAGCGTATCGGGATTTATTTAACAGGCGAACTTAATGGATGGACTGCGCCAAAAGACATCATACTCTACGTTGCATCAAAACTTACCGTTTCTGGAGGAACAAATTCTATCATTGAATATTTTGGTCCTGGTGCAGAATCAATAAGCTGTACAGGTAAAGCAACCATAACAAATATGGGGGCCGAAATTGGTGCAACCTGTTCAGTGTTTCCATATGATAAAAGAATGGAAGTATATCTTAGAGCTACAAATCGTGGCATGTTAGCAGATCTTGCAAACAAATACAAAAATTTACTGATCGAAGATCCTGAGGTTGAAGAAACTCCTGAAAAATATTTTGATCAAGTACTTAGAATAGATCTTTCAACACTAGAACCTCACATAGTAGGCCCACATACTCCTGATCTTGCTAGGCCAATTTCACAAATGGCAGAAGATGTTAAAAAGAACAATTATCTTGATAACATTTCAGTTGCACTGATAGGAAGTTGCACAAACTCCTCATACGAAGATATGTCACGCGCTGCAAGTATGGCAGAGCAAGCAAAATCTCGGGGAATTAAAACAAAGATACCACTTCTTGTGACTCCTGGCTCGGAACAAATCAGAGCTACTATAGAACGAGATGGTCAAATGGATTCTCTCAAATCTATCGGTGCTACCGTTCTTGCAAATGCATGTGGGCCCTGTATAGGGCAATGGAATAGGCCCGAACTTAAAAAAGGAGAACCAAACACAATTGTCACCTCGTATAATAGAAATTTTCCAGGAAGAAATGACGGAAAAAGAGAAACAATGAATTTCATTGGTAGCCCAGAATTAGTTATAGCACTGGCGCTTGGGGGGAGATTGTCATTTAATCCATTAAAAGACTCACTTACTGCACCGGATGGTTCTGAGTTTAAACTAGAGCCTCCAAAAAGAGCACCAGAAGTACCTGACAAAGGATTTCAGAAAACTGAAGGCGTCTATATCTCTCCCACGAAAGATCCTGACTCTGTTGATGTTTTAATAAATAAAAACAGCGAGAGACTACAAAAATTAGAGCCATTTTTACAATGGGATGGAAATGATTTTGTAAAACTTCCAATATTAGTAAAGGCAAAAGGAAAATGTACCACTGATCACATATCTCCTGCTGGTCCCTGGTTATTTTATAGAGGTCATCTTGACAAGCTAAGTGATAACATGTTTCTTGGTGCAGTCAATGCTTATGACAATGAAGTAGGGAAAGGCAAAAATATGTTTGCTGGAAATGTGCAATCATTTCCTGATATTGCAAGGCAATACAAAGAAAAAAAAATCAAATGGATAGTTATTGGAGATCGTAATTATGGTGAAGGAAGCAGTAGAGAACATGCTGCCATGTCACCAAGATTCATGGGGTGTGCTGCTGTTATTGTAAAAAGTTTTGCTCGTATACATGAAACCAATTTGAAAAAGCAAGGCATACTTGCTCTTACATTTTCGAATTATGACGACTATGAGAAAATAAAAGAAACAGACAGAATTAGTCTTGTGGAATTAAATCATATGGAACTAGGAAGGCCAATCAAATGTATTATACATCATGAAAATGGAACAAACGAAGAGATAATGCTTAATCACTCTTACAACAAATTCCAGATCCAATGGTTTCGTGCTGGTTCTGCGCTTAACGTTCTAAAAGAAAATCAATAATAATTAGATTCAACAGAATCTAATTATTATATAAAAATCAGTTAAATAATCTAAATATTTCGTTTAATTTTATTTTCTGTATAACTCAAGCATAAAATAATACACTAGATTAAAATATTTTGAAGACTATTGTAGAATATGAAGTCAATCTCTCGCCAAGAGATTTTCGGAAAAGCAAAGGTTGGAACAGTAGCAGGGCTTGTCGGAGGATTCGCCCTCTTTGTGTCGTTATTTGGAATAGACTCACAGCTAAACGTTGCCCCAGGAACATTCTACCAGATGTTAGGCATTACAGTTGGATTGGATGGAATGCCAGCAATTGTGTTTGGTTTTATGGCTCACATGCTTACTGCTGCAACCATCGGTGCTGTGTTTTGTGTCTGTTCTACCCTACATAGAGTACTTAATCTGACAAGCATATGGAAGGGCATCTTTGCTGGTGTTGTCACCGGTCTGGAGGTCTATGTGATTTTTTTCATGCCGATCACATTGTTTCTCATGATACCAACAATTGACTCTACAATAATTGATGGAAGCCAATCCATAGTAACAGCCCAGGAAAGAATGGCAGCAACTGTACTGAAAGAAAACATCAATCTGATCATGTGGGGTGCACTAATGTTGCACATACTTTATGGATCAATAATGGGACTGTTTAGTGGAATGGTACTGCATGAAGACTACAAGATTCCAAAGAAGACTGTTTCCGAGCAGGAATCAGAATCTATGCCGTCAACATAGATTCCTACTTTTTTGTGATTGTTATGTTGGGGCAAAAATTTGATCCAAATGCACTCTACAACAGAATTGTACACTATTACATAGACAAAAAAAGTTAT
>DUJB01000035.1:0-940 GCA_013330055.1 Nitrosopumilaceae archaeon | reverse complement strand
CCAATAATCTGTGCCTCTTTACTATATAACGCACGGATGTTTATTGTTGCTTCAGCTCCTGAAGTAGTACCACAGGCAAGCATTTTGCCGCCTACTTTTAGAGCCTCAATACTAACAGGCCATGTTTTTGCACCTACATGGTCAATTACTGCATCTACCCCCTCATTTTTGGTATATTTGAGGACCTCAGTAATAACATCTGAATTTTTCCTGTTAATGACAAAATCAGCGCCTAATTTCCTTGCCAAAATGGCTTTTCTTGAATCTGAAACCACGGTAATTACCCTGATTGCTTTGGCTTTAGCTAAAAGTATGGCCGCAGATCCTACGCCACTATTTGCCCCCCAGATAAGTATCGTGTTACCTTTCTTGCAATCTGACCTTTCTAGCATATTCCAAGCCATAAGATAGGACACATTGAGCGCCGAAGCTTCTACATCAGAGAACCAATCTGGTTTTTTAATTATATTTTCTTGAGGAACTTGAATATATTCTGCATACCCACCTTTGTAGTCCCCAAATCCTCCAATGATTGCAAATGAAACTCTTGGAGTTTTACTTTTAATTGCAGGATATACGACAACTTTTTCCCCTTTCTTGAAACTTCCAAAATCACTAGTCAAAGTACCACAAACATCACAACCTAAAATGTGTGGAAAAGAAACTTTTCTTCCTGGAAGACCATTTCTAACCCAAATGTCCAAGTGATTAACCGCACAATAATTTACCTTTACTATTACATGACCTTTCTTTGGTTTAGGATCTTGTATCTTTTCATATGATAACACTTCTGGTCCACCGTGTTTTCTAATGATAACAGACTTCAATAATTAGGTGAATGTAAAATAACTATTTTAGGTTGTGCATAGCTTTCAGATCTTTTGTAAATTGTGAAAGATCTGAAGGAATATCAAAATCAACTGAATCTTTTAATGATAGT
>DUJB01000019.1:28070-28661 GCA_013330055.1 Nitrosopumilaceae archaeon | reverse complement strand
TAGTATGCATGTTCCCATACATCTAGTCCTAACAGAGGAATCAATCCTTTTGTTCTTGGACTAGTCTGGTTTGGCATGGTTGTAAATTCAACTTTCTTGCTTTGTGGATTGTAAACTAACCAACCCCAACCACTGCCTTGTATTGCGCCAGTATCTTTTGTGAACTTTTCTTTAAAACTAGCAAAGGCCCCAAAAGATGAGTTAATGGCGTCAGCCACGCTTCCTCCTGGTTCTCCGCCTCCATTTGGTTTCATGTTATTCCAAAACAGAGCATGGTTATCATATCCTCCACCATGAAAGTTTACTGCACCTCGCACATTTTCTGGCACCTTGTCTATGCTAGATAGCAGTTTGGTTAATTCCATATTTTGCAATTCAGCATTAAGACTTTCCAACGCAGTGTTCAAGCCATTTGTGTATGCTTGATGATGTTTTGTATGATGTATTTCCATTGTCTGTGCATCAATATGTGGTTCTAACGCATTGTATGCATAAGGCAATTTTGGAAGTTCATATTTTGCCATACAAATCCCACGAGTATATACAATTTATGGCTTTGGTTACATAATGAATTTTATCTAATGATATTTT
>DUJB01000019.1:0-28040 GCA_013330055.1 Nitrosopumilaceae archaeon | reverse complement strand
GGATATGATTTTGTGGATAAAGATGAACAGCCAATGGATACCAATGGTCATGGAACTGAAGTAGCTGGTATAATTGCCGCAGATGGAAACCTAAAAGGAGTAGCCCCAAAAGCAAAGTTACTTGCATATAGAGTATCAGCAACTGGTGAATCTGTCTCATCAGAATTCATAGTCAGTGCAATACATCGTGCAATTAAAGAAAAAGCAGATATCATAAACATAAGCTTAGGGGTAAACAAAACAAATGAAGAACTTGATAGAGCTGTAAGNNATTCAGACAATCGGAAGTCCTGCCGAAAGCATTGATGCAATAACAGTTGGTGCTTCATATAACAACATAACATCAAGTATTGTTTCAACATTGGAAATAAACAAAAAACAATATGAGGTAATACCAATGCGTGGAACCACTCCATTGTCTAAACCAATCATTGGAAAGGTGATCTTTGGTGGTTATGGCAGATATAGTGATCTGATAAATGCAAGTGTAAAAAATTCTATTTTACTTGTGGAAAGAGGTAGTGATGTTAAAGATGAAAAAGTGTTTTTTTCTGAAAAAGAATACAATGCTGCACAAAGTGGTGCCAAAGCAATAATAGTTTACAATAATGAACCAGGAATATTTTTTGGAGAGCTTGTTCATCCAGATTCAAGGCTAAATTACAAACCGACTATACCAGCTTTGTCAATGTCCAGAGATGACGGACTTGCACTAAAAACAATCTTACAAAATAAAACAATAGCAAACCTCAATGTGTTTTATCATCCAGACTTTGTGACTCCGTTTAGTTCACGTGGACCAGTTTCACCTTTTTACATAAAGCCTGATATCGTCGCACCGGGGGTATTCGTTAATTCCACGTCGATAGGAAATAGATATAATTTTACAAGCGGAACAAGCTTTGCTGCTCCACATGTGTCTGGCGCTGCGGCCATACTTTTACAGAAAAATCCAGATCTTGAACCATCCGAGATTGCTTCGTTGATTTCAACCACATCAGACCCAGTATCAAACCCTTATGGCGACATTTTTCCTGTAGAAATAGCTGGTAGTGGAAGAATCAATCTTGCGAAAGCATTTTCTGCAGATCTGATTATAATACCACATAATCTTGTTTTCAATCTCTCACAAGAAAATCCAACTGGTACAAAGTCACTACACCTGAAAAGTCTACAAGGAAAAACAATTCCATCGAAGATAGAAATTTCGTCAGAAGAAAAGAGTATCAAATTTGAACATTTTATCGAAGATGATCTTCTTCATATCAAGACATCTATAACAGAACAAAGACTCGGAGATTTCGAAGGAATGCTAACAATCAATGATAACACAACACTTTATCACATTCCTATCCTTATACATATAACAAAAGGTGCAATCAATACAACTGAGAAAGAAGGACTGCTAAGTTTTAATCTATTTTATCCTGAAATATGGAATTATGCAAAAATTTCTTTAACAAATAGAGAAACCGAAGAAACTATGTTTACATCAATTACACCAACGAAAAATTCTTCACTCAAAGTTTACGATATAGGAGAATATTGGATCGAGGCACAGATTACTACTAACAATACAATTGANNTGTTATAATAGGATTAAAGATTAGACGCTCATAAGATACTTATTCTGAAATTTGTGGGCCAGCATCACGTATTTCTTGTGGCGTCTCTCCAAATTTCTTAAAGTTCTCTATAAACATGCGCGCAAGCTTTCTAGCAGACAAATCATATGCATCTTTTTCAACCCAAGTGTTTCTAGGATCTAGTATTTCAGATGGCACATCAGTGCATGATGTAGGTACATCTAGATTGAATATTTTATCATGACGATATTTTACTATGTCAAGTTTGCCTGTGAGTGCGGCAGTAACCATATTCCTTGTATATTTTATGTTTATTCGCTTACCAATTCCATATGGACCGCCAGACCATCCTGTGTTAATGAGATAAACAATCGTATTGTGTTTTGTGATTTTTTCTCCAAGCATCCTTGCATATACAGATGCATGGCGTGACATGAATGGAGCTCCAAAACACTCTGAGAAGGTTGCCTTTGGTTCTGTGATTCCTCTTTCTGTACCAGCAAGCTTACTTGTATATCCTGACATAAAGTGATACATTGCACCATCTTTTGTTAATCGTGCTATTGGCGGCATTACGCCAAATGCGTCAGCAGTTAGAAAGACAATTACTTTTGGATTTCCACCTAAACTTGGAATGACTGCTCCCGGAATGTAATCAAGCGGATAAGCAACTCTGGTGTTTTCAGTAATACTTCCGTCATTAAAATCTGGTTTCATTGTATTTTTATCGATTACAACATTTTCTAAAACAGCGCCAGATCTTATTGCATCCCATATTTGTGGCTCTGCATCTCTATTGAGGTTTATGCACTTTGCATAACATCCGCCTTCAAAATTAAACACACCTTTATCAGACCAACCATGTTCATCATCTCCTATTAGCATCCTATTTGGATCTGCTGAGAGAGTGGTTTTCCCCGTACCAGAAAGACCAAAAAACAAAGCAGTGTCACCATCTCTTCCAATGTTAGCCGAGCAGTGCATAGGAAACACCCCTCTATCTGGAAGAATGTAATTCATTACAGAAAACATTGCCTTTTTTATTTCTCCAGCATAAGAAGTAGCACCAATCAATACAAGTTTTCTTGAAAAGTTTATCAGAATAAATGCGTCAGAGCGAGTCCCATCAACCTCTGGGATAGATTTAAAGTCATTTATTGCGATTAAAGTGAATTCTGGTTTATGAGACTCTAGTTCTACAGATGATGGTCGTATGAACATCTGCCTTGTAAAAAAACTCTGCCAGACGTGATCATTTATGATACGTATTGGTAACCGGTTGTTAGTGTCTGCCCCAATAAATCCATCAAAAACAAATATCTCTCTTCCTTCCAGATGTTTTTTCATTTGTTCAAATAATCTATCAAACTTTTCCTCAGGAAAGTGATGATTGACTTTGCCCCAATCCACTTTGTTATGAGTTTCATCATCATCTACTATGTAACGATCATCTGGTGATCTACCAGTGTATTTTCCTGTTTTAACTGAAAGTGCGCCTGTAGAGGTGAGAATTCCTTCATTTTTCAGTACTGCCAGATCTATCATATTTTTGACAGGCAAGTTTCTGTGTATCTTATCTGTTCTAATTCCCATTTCTTCTAGTTGAGACATGAATTTACTAGTAATGGCTGATTTAAAGTCCTCAATCATGAGATAAAACACCGCCCTCCATTTCCTTATTATCTCTTACTGTACGAGAAATCATCAATTTTGTTCCAAGAAACGTATTTATTTTAAAATTCGAACAGAGTCTTCTACATGCCAATCAATAAAGAAATCTTGGAATTAAGAAAAAAGGTGTCAGATCGCAGACCAGATTTTATCAGACAAGAGAGTTGGAGATATGATAGACTTGCAGAAACATGGAGGAAACCCAAGGGTATAGACAACCATCAGAGGAAGCAAAAAAAGGGTTGGCCAAAAATTGTTAGAGCAGGTTTTGGGGGACCAAAAATTGCACGTGGATTACATCCATCAGGATTTACTGATAACTTAGTTTACAATGTAAGGGACTTAGAAAAACTTGATCCAAAAACTGATGGAGTAAGATTTGGTCATGGGGTCGGAAAAAAGAAAAGACTTACAATCATAGCTAAAGCCAAAGAGAAAAACTTCAAGATGTTTAACGCAAGGGTGTCAACAAGTGGTAGTAAATCTTAAAACAAAGAGACAGTTAGTGTCAAGAATTTTAGGAGTAGGAGCAAATAGAGTTAGATTTGACTCGGATCATCTTGACGATGTTGCAGATGCAATTACACGAGACAACATACGAAGCTTAGTTACTGCAAAGATAATTGAGATAAAATCAATCAAGGGAACCTCTCGTGGAAGAGCACATTTTAAAAAACATCAGAGACGAAGACGAGGAACAAAACAAGGGTCAAAAAAAGGCAGGAAAGGGGCTCGAGTAGGCAAAAAAGAAGTGTATGTAAAAAAGATACGTGCCATGAGACATCAGATTAAAGTTTCAAAATCAAGAAAAGAGATCACAAACAAAGATTACTGGAATTTGTATAAACAGGTTGGCGGAAACCAAGTAAGAAACCTAGCGCACTTACGAAGCTTAATAGAAGAAATTCGATCAAAAAAACATAGNNACAACATCTTAGCTTTTACTTTTTCTCCCCAAGCATATCCACCTATTTTACCGTCTGATTTGATGACTCTATGACATGGAACTATAACTGGATATGGATTTTTGTTCATAATTTTACCAATTACTCGTTGACCATTTTTGAGACCAATTGCTTTTGCAAGCTCTCCGTACGTAGTTATTTTTCCTTTTGGGACTTCAAGAAGTTTTTTGTAAACTTTTTCTTCAAGTTTCAAATCTTTATCACTTCAAGATCTGTAGATTCTAGAAAGTTCATAACTCTTTGTTTATGTTTTCCTAAACCACCCCAATCTAAAACTGCAAATTTGGCTTCGTTATTTCGTTCTAAAATATGAGAGAATAGACTTTGATCTAAAAATTCTAAGGCATGTTTTGGCATAATGGTCCCTAGAGCATATTCATCTTCTAATAATACATTTGTGAACTTTTCAGGATAATGAGTACTGCCAAAGCAAATTGCAACATCATGTTTTTTTGCAGGATGTGACATTACATCGATCGCAATCTTGGCAATATTTTTACATAATTCTTTATCGTTCCACTCCTTTTCTGTTGTTCCCACTTCAATAAATAAAACAGGTTTATCAAGTGCGGTAGGACCATGATGTGTAGCTTCTAATGTGATTTCAAATTTATTAAAATCTTTTCTTTTTTTCCATAGAGTTTGTAGGTATGATTTTTGTAGATGAGGATGAGGTATCGCGACTTGTCTTTTGAATCCACCAAATCGTGCCTCTGAGAAATTGCCTGTACTATGACAGGTAAGTGCAAGGGTGCCNNTTGAAATTATAACAAGGTCAAAATTTTTTCCATGATATATTTCTCCATCTTGCTCCATATTTTGAGAAATAAAATTGGCCATGTTATAGCCTGCAGGATCTGATTTGTACGCGACAAGCAATTGCATGTGATAAGAGATATAAGTGCACTTTATTAATTTCCTCCAATGGGCAATCCAAGACAGTTGTTAAGAAACATGGCAAATACACTGAAGCTTGCCAAAAAATCAGATAAGGACGATTATATGCAACACCTTAGGTTGGTCCTTCTCGGAATTGCTTCAATTGGAACAATTGGATTTATAATTCAGTTTGTGTTTTCAGTAATTACTTACGGGATATAGATGACATTGAGTCAAGAAAAATCTCATTTCTTTGCTGTTAGAACCACGGGTGGACAGGAAAAAGTAGTGATGGGACTATTAGAAAATAGAATCAAATTAAAAAAAATTAACATCCAATCAGTTTTGTTATTAGAAAATCTCAAAGGCTATGTTGTAGTGGAAGCAATTGATGCAAATGCAGCCTTTGATGCGATGCAAGGAATTAGACACATTCGTGGTCAGTTAAGGGGCGAATTACAGTTTAAAGATATAGAAGGATATTTGGTGAAAAAATCAACGGTATCAGAACTTGCAGTCGATAAAATTGTCGAAATAATAGGTGGACCATTTAAGGGTATGAAGGCAACCATTACTAGAGTTGACCATGATAAAGAAGAAGCAACTGTGATTTTACTTGATGCTCCATATCAGTTACCAGTAACTGTTGATGCAAATTACCTAAAGCTTTCAACGTAGCAAGGATTAAATTTACAGCTTTAAGGAAAGAAAATTCATGGCGGACATTCAAACAGTTTCTGCACTTGTAACTGGCGGACAAGCTAATGCAGGACCACCGTTGGGCCCAACACTTGGTCCATTAGGGGTTAACATTTTACAAATTGTAACGGCAATAAACGATAAGACAAAAGATTTTGAGGGGATGAAGGTTCCTGTAACAGTTTCAGTTGACAAAGGAACAAAACAATGGACTGTAGAGGTTGGAATTCCATCTGCTGCGGCACTTATTTTGAAAGAAGCCGGATTACAGAAAGGTTCTGGAACATCAGGTGCGACATGGGTTGGTACCATCAATATGGATTCTATAGTGAAGGTTGCAAAATTAAAAATCGATTCTTCGTATGCTCAGGATATCAAAGCAGCTGCAAAAGAAATTGTTGGAACTTGCTTACCATTAGGTATCAAAATAGACGGTAAGAATCCAAAAGAGATCACTGCTGAGATTAATGCAGGCAAGTGGGACGAAAAACTAAAGTAGACTTTATTCTGACGAAACGTAAACTGGGTCCTTTTCAGTTCGTTGTAATTCTACAAAAGTTTCTGTGTTTTGGATTCCCTCAATTCTTCCTATTTTTTCTATTGCAACAGTATGTAATTCTTCCAAGTTTCTTGCACGCACTGTAATTATGATATCAAATCTGCCTGTTACTTCAGATATCATCGATACTTCTTGTGTTTTCAAAAGGGCTTTGTGAATTTGATCTTTTAGTTTTGGATCGCGATTTACTCCCATTGTCGCTCTTACGCCTATTCCTATGAGTGATTCATCTACTACTATAGTAAATTTTTTAATCAGTTTCTTCTTGGTTAGCCTTTTTATTCTGCTATACAGAACAGAAGTATTAATTCCGAGTTTTTTTGAAAGATTTGGAACAGAAACATTACCATCCTTTATCAATTCGGTAAGAATTTTCATGTCAAGTTCATCAAATTTGTGCAAGGCTTTGCGATTTAGTTTTCTTACGATTTAATAAATGTAAGTTTCTACTTTAGAAAATTTTGTTCTTACAAGATAAACTCAATAATATGAAAATTTTAGATAATGCCATCATTTTCGTGGCTTGGACCTGTAAACGATTTTAAATAGGCAATCCAGAAAAGTGTGCGTAATGATCAACGAAACTCAGATTGTAGGAATGGTTAAGGAGGCCAAAACCGGTCAGAAAGAACGCAAGTTCAAACAATCAGTAGAATTGATTATGGTTTTCAAAGATATCGATGTCAAGAAGGGTTTTGCTATAAATGAAACTGTCCAACTTCCAAAGAAGCTTAGCCAACCAGCATCTGTATGTGTAGTTGCCTCAGGAGATCTAGGCTTGAAAGCAAAGAGTGCAAATGCAGACAGAGTAGTAGATGGTGCTGAGATAAACCAAGTTGGTGCAAACAAGCGTGCATCACGTAAGCTAATCAATGGTTATGACTTTTTCCTATCAGATACTCAACTTATGGCTACGGTTGGTAAAACTCTTGGTCAATTTATGGGTCCAAGAGGTAAGATGCCAACACCTGTTCCTTTTAATGCACCAATTGATTCTATTTTAGAAAGATTTCGATCCTCAATACGAGTAAGACTAAGGAACTCTCTTTCCCTCGCCTGCAAGATTGGCGATGAATCTATGAGTGATGACGATTTAGCAGCAAATGCTCATGCTGTAATAAACATAGTAGAAAAAAAACTACCAAGTGGAGACAAGAACATTAAAAAAATTATGATAAAGACAACAATGGGAAAGATCGCAAAACAACCACAGGTAGAAAAGAAGTAAAATGCACCAAAATAGAACCAAATATCCACAAAAGAAAGTGCAGATGTATCAACAGATTCAAGAAATTCCAAAAAAGTATAACGTTATTGCACTTGTTAGAATGGAAAAAGTCAGATCTTCACAGTTATTGCCTTTGAGAAAAAAATTCAAAGGAGAAGTTGAGATAATCAGCATAAAAGACAAAGTCGCGCAAAAGGCTTTGGCTGGAGTAAAAATTCCAGCGATAGAAAAGTTGGCAGAAAAGCTAGTCGGACAGTGTGTTTTGATGTTTACAAACATGAGTCCTTTCAAGCTAAACATACTGCTTGGAAAAAATAAGATAATGATGGCTGCTCGTGGTGGTGACATAGCCAGTAAGGAAGTCATCATAAAGGCGGGTAACACTGGTATAACACCAGGACCCATTCTTACTGACTTTAAAGAAGCTGGAGTTACAACAAAGATTGATCAGGGAACGGTTTGGATCACAAAAGATTCAACAGCGGCTAAAAAAGGAGACGTTATTTCTGCAAAGCTTGCTACATTATTGAGCAAACTTGATGTCAAGCCAGTCGAAGCAGGAATCTCCTTAGATTCTGCAATAGCTGAAGGCATCATATATGCAAAGGATGAGATGGTAATAGATGTCGAGAAATATCGTCATGCATTTGCTCAAGCATATCAAGAAGCATTAGCTCTTTCCATAGAGATAGGATATGTTACAAAAGAAAACATTATTTTATTAATTGCAAAAGCAGCTCAAGGTGCAAGATCTGTTGCAATAGAGACAGGATATCTTACAGATGAAACCAAAGAACAGGTGTTACAGAAAGCTCATGAAAACGCAAGAGCACTTGCTTCAAAGGCAAAAAACTATACTCCTGAGTAAATCGCAAAACAGTAAAGAAATTTTGTAAATTAATTTAGGATTTTTCTTTTACCTTTGGAAGATTCCAGTTATAACGCATTGCAATAAGTCTGAGCATTGTAGTGACTACTATACCAATTACTGTAGCTACATAGAATTCAGCATTCATACTCAGAAGAATGTAGAAGACCAAGATTCCAATGAAACTTGCAGAAGCATACAATTCTTTTACAAATACAATTGGCATTTCATTGACAAATACATCTCTTAGTATACCTCCCCCCACAGCAGTAAGCATTCCAGCCAATGCTATGGCAAGAAAATTTAATCCAAATGCGTGATATGCAAATGTGGCTCCAATTATTGTAAATACACCGAGTCCTAACGCATCAAACTTGAGAAACAAATTCCAATGTTTTTGCATTTTTGGATACAGAAAAAATATCATAATTCCTGTTGACACAGTGATAATAACATACCACGGATCAGAAAGAGAATTGGACGGAAACTTACCTATTATAATATCTCTAAGGGTTCCACCTGCGACTCCTGTCATGGTTGCAAGAATTATTATTCCTACAATGTCAGCTTTATGTTCAATAGCTTTGAATGCTCCTGTTACAGCAAATGCCATAGTTCCAAAAAGATCTAAAGCATAAAGGAATGTCTCAATAGATAATGATAGTTCTACCAAATCACCATTTATTGTAATGCATATTAAATAACGTTTAGAGAATAAAACTAAAGATATTGGAAAAAATATTTCTTCTAGCCAAACAGTGCAGATAGGCCTTCCATTGCTTGCTCTTCTGTTTTTGCAGATGGAGTTTCAACTTCTTTTGTCTTTTCTTCTTTTCCTCCAGCTGCATGAGCTGCAGGTGCAGCGGCAACAGCTACTGGTGCGGCTTTTATTGCCTCATCAATATCTACATCGGCAAGTGCTGCAACAAGTGCTTTCACTTGGGCTTCTTTTACCTCTGCTCCAGAAGCTTTGATAATGTTTGTAATGTTAGCTTCGTTAATCTCCTTTTTCTGCTTGTGTAAAAGCAATGCAGCGTATACGTATTCCATTGTAAGCGATTTTTGATATAGGCATAATATAAAACTATGGAAGGTAAAGCAAACCAAATTAATTCAGTGGAACAATCTTAGAATCATTGCTAGGTTAATTGAGAATCTTTAAGCTTCTGCATATAGAATAAAGATATTTTTTCAAATCTTTATCATATAAGGTGTCCATCCTTTGTTTCAAGATTCTTTTTGCTTGTTCCTTTTCAGAGCCATCAGAAAGAGAAAGTACATTATTTATCAACTCAGGTAGTGATTCTCTAACCCAACCATCAATTATTGCATGAATTTTCTTGTGTATCTTTACTACCGGATCGGAACTTACATCTAACACTCCAGTAAAATTTTCATGTTCAACTCTATAAATCATGGCAAGTATATAATTCGTATAATTTGGGTTTTTTAAAATCTCTATAGATTTTGAGCCAGCCTTTCCTTGTGAAACTTTGTTTTTCAAACCAACAGGATTTATTATTATACCATTTACTCCTATTTTGGAATCATCAACTCCAGTGACTATGCCAATTATTACCTTAGTATATTCACCATCTTGTTGTATTGCAAACACATAATCACCCTCCTTCCAGCTCTTTTTACCAAACATAACAAATTTTCAAAAATGATCATATTTAATGTGTTGCCTCAGAATACTTAATATCAGTCAAAGCAAAAACCTCTCAAAGATGAATAAAGATCAAATTCTTGCAAAGTTTTCTGCAGATCCTGACAGGTATTACAAGGTATCCTTATTTGAGAAAGAAGGATTTCAGCGGAAATCCTGTGTAAAATGTAAGAGATTTTTCTGGACAATTGATCATGAGCAGAGTTTTTGCCCGGAAGATGCTGAAAACAATTATTCATTCATAGGAAATCCACCTACAAAAAAAAGATTCGATTATGTTCAAGCATGGAAAGAAGTGGAATCATTTTTTGTACAAAACGGTCACAAATCAGTAAGTAGATATCCGGTTGTATGCAGGTGGCGCGATGACCTATATTTTACAATTGCATCGATTGTAGACTTTCAGCGAGTTATGGGTTCAAAAGTTGTTTTTGAATTTCCAGCAAATCCGCTAATCGTACCACAAACTTGTCTTAGATTCAAGGATATTGAAAATGTAGGTGTTACAGGTAGACATTTTTCTAGTTTTTGTATGATTGGACAACATAGTATACCAAACTCGGAAGGATATTGGAAGGACAAATGTATGGAATTAGATTTTAGGCTTTTAACTGAAAGATTTGGAATTGATAAAAAAGAAATTGTATTTGTAGAGGATGTTTGGGCTGGAGGAGGTTCATTTGGATCTTCATTAGAATATTTTGTGCGTGGTCTTGAGCTTGGAAATGCAGTATTTACAGAATTTCAAGGAGATTTGGAAAATTATTCAGTCTTAGAACAAAGGGTAATAGACATGGGAGCTGGCCTTGAGAGATTTGCTTGGATAACAATGGGAACTCCTACCGCATACGATTGTTGTTTTGGTCCTATAACAGATAATTTAATACAAAAACTTGGCATAGACGCAGATCCTAAGATATTATCATCATATTTCACTGCCATATCAAAAGGACTCGGAGAACATATTGATTTAACACAAGTTAGAAAGAATGCAATAAAACAAGCAAGAATAGACGAGACGAAATTCAATGAAATGATAGTTCCTCTTGAGGGGATATACCTGATTGCTGATCATCTAAGAACTTTGGTATTTGCAATTTCAGACGGAGCTCTTCCAAGTAACGTAGGTGGGGGTTACAACTTGAGAATGATTTTGAGAAGAGCGGTTGCCATAATGGACAGACTTGGTTGGAATCTTGATCTAAGAGAATTAGCAGATATGCATATTGATTATTTGAAATCAACTTATCCTGAGCTGCAAGAAACTCGTGAGGAAGTAAAAACAATAATTGGAATAGAAAGAGAAAGATATGCAGAATCAAAAACCAGAATGAAAAGTATGGCCAATACCATAAAAACTCAAAATAAAAAATTAACAGTAGATGATCTAATCAGATTATACGAATCAGATGGCATTACCCCTGATTTTCTAAAAGAGGCACAGATAATTTCAGAAATTCCATCTACCTTTTATGAGAAACTGTCAGAATTGCATCAATCAGAAAGAGCTGAAAAGAAAGAAGTTCTCAACATAGATGGGATCCCAGACACTGAACCGCTTTACTACAAAGAAGATCCTATGGAATTTGAAGCAAAAATTCTCAAGGTTATTAATAAAAAATTAGTTATTTTGGATAGAACTTCATTTTATCCAAGAGGAGGTGGTCAAGAACCAGATCATGGTAAGATTGAAGATTATGACGTAGTAGATGTAAACAAACATGGGAATGTCATTGTACATGAGTTGAAAGGAGGAACCCCAGAAGAAGGCAAGACGGTAAAATGTAAAATTGATCATATCCGTCGTTATGGTGTAACAAGAAATCATACTAGTACACATGTGTTAAACGCATCAGCAAGAAACACGTTAGGTTCGTGGATATGGCAACATTCTGCGTTTAAGGAAAGGGATTACGGCAGACTTGACATAACGCATCATTCAAACTTAACAGAAAAAGACATTACAAAGATAGAAAGTTTAGCAAATCTCACCATCAGAAAAAATCTACCGGTTTTAATAAATGAGTATGAGAGAGGTGAGGCTGAACAAAAATTCGGATTCAGAATATACCAAGGAGGAGTAGTTCCAGTCAAGTCAGTCAGAATTGTAAACATTGATGGATTTGATGTAGAAGCATGTGGTGGAACTCATGTAAAGAAAACAGGGGAGCTTGGTTTGATAAAGATAACAAAAGCTGAAAGGATTCAAGACGGGGTTGTAAGAATGGAGTTTGTTTCAGGAGATACAGCTATTAAGTATACGCAGGATCAAGATAAAAAAATTTCACAGATCGTAAAGTCATTAGGTTCTAGTAAAGAGAAGATATTAGAATCGTTTGAACATGCTATGTCAGATGCTGATTCCTCTAAGAAAAAACTGAAACAGCTTGTTAAACGAGTTTCTACATCTACTGCAAGAAGCGCAATTTCAGATGCAAAGAATCTAGGAAAAATAAAATTATACTCAACTGTAGACGAAGAACTTGATGAAGAATTTCATATTGCAGTGGGGGAACAGGCAATAAAACTTGATTCTAAAATGATATACTGTGCTTTAATTTTGAAAAATGGTGGAATAAGAATAGTTACATTTGCAGGCTCAGAAGCGGCAAAGATCAAAAAAGCTGGCGATTTGGCAATGGATATTTCAAAGGTTCTTAGTGGTGCTGGCGGCGGTAATGATAGTTTTGGTCAAGGTGGAGGAAAGGATATTTCAAAGCTAAAAGATGCACTTCTTGCTGCAGAGCAATCAATTTTGGCTAAGTGATTTTTTGACAGATTGGTTATCAATAGAATCTAAATGGCGTAAAAGATGGCAAGATGAAAAATACTTTGAAGCTGATCCTTCTGAGAAGAAAAAATTCTTTGTAACCGTAGCTTATCCCTATCCAAATTCACCACAACACATAGGACATGGAAGAACGTACACTTTAGCTGACGTTCATGCACGATTTATGCGCATGTGTGGATACAATGTACTTTTCCCAATGGGATTTCATTATACAGGAACTCCAATTCTTGGAATGGCAAGACGTATTCAAGAAAATGATAAAGAATTGATCGATGCATTCAGAACAATTTACAAAGTACCAGAGCAGAACATACAAGAATTTTCAGAGCCTATAAAAATTGCAAGATATTTCCATCAAGAGATAAAATCAGGCATGATAGAGATGGGATATTCTATAGATTGGAGAAGAGAATTTACAACAGTTGATCCTACATACAACAAATTTATAGAATGGCAAATTAGGAAACTGAAAAACAAGAATCTTGTCATACAAGGATCTCATCCAGTTGGTTGGTGCCCAAAAGATCAGAATCCAGTATCACAACATGATACTTTGGGAGATGTTGAACCTGCTTTTACTGAATATGTGCTTATCAAGTTTAGATATGACAAATACATCATACCAACAGCTACACTCAGGCCAGAAACAATATTTGGTGTTACAAATCTCTGGGCAAACCCAGATGTAACATACAAAATTATTGATGTAGATGGTGAGAATTGGATTGTAAGTGCAGAGTGTGCAAGAAGGTTGGAATTTATGGATAAAAAAGTCATTTTAATTAGTGAGATTAAGGGTTCTGCTCTAGTTGGTAAGAAAGTCAAAATTCCAGAAAGAAATGAGTACGTGGTAATACTTCCTGCTAGATTTGTTAAAAGTGAAAATGGTACAGGTATGGTGATGTCTGTACCAGCTCATGCACCATTTGACTATCAAGCTTTAGAAGATATCAAGAAAAATCCAGGTAGTTTTGAACAGAGTGTTTTGAATTCTATTAGAGCAATAAATCCAATATCGATAATACAAACTCCAGGGTATGGAGAGATTCCTGCTAAAGAAATTATAGAAAAGTTCAAAATAGAAGACCAAAATAGTCCTCAACTTGAAGAGGCTACAAAAGAACTTTACGGAAAAGAGTTCTATGAGGGAATATTAAAAAACAATACAAATCAATTTGCAGGAAAAAAAATTGTGGATGTTAAAGAAGAGGTAAAAAAATGGATTTTACAACAAAAAAATGCTGATATTCTATTTGAGCTAAATGATGGCCCCATCAGATGTAGATGCGGTGCCGAATGTGTTGTAAAGATCCTGACTGACCAGTGGTTTTTGGATTATTCTAACAAAAATTGGAAGAAAGATGCGCATTCTTGTATCAATGAGATGAAGATTCTTCCTGAGGAGATACGTAATGAATTCAATCATGTAGTAGATTGGTTACGGGAAAGAGCTTGCGCAAGACAACATGGTTTAGGAACCAAGTTGCCATGGGATAAAAACTGGATAATAGAAAGTCTTTCTGATTCTGTAATTTACATGGCATATTATATTCTTGCAAAATACGTTAACAAAAAACAAATTATTGCTGAAAATCTAGAAGATGAATTTTTTGATTACATATTCTTGGAAGAGGGAGATGTTAAGAAAGTTGCTGCTAATTGCAAAATAACAGAAAATCTTTTGGAAAGTATCAAAAATGAATTTTCATATTTTTATCCTGTAAATGCAAGACATTCGGGCCGAGATCTTGTTCCAAACCATTTGACATTTTTTGTATTTAATCATATTGCAATTTTCCCAAAGAAATACTGGCCAGAAGAGATTGTTGTCAATGGTTCAGTTCTGATGGATGGAAAAAAGATGTCAAAATCAATGGGCAATATTGTTCCTCTTCGGGATGCAATTCGAGCCTATGGTGCAGACCCTATTAGATTAGCAATATTAATTTCGGCAGAACTCTTGCAAGATGCAGATTTCAATTTTGAAGCGGTAAAAGGAATTAAAAATAAGCTTGAAAACATGTTAGAAGATTGTTCTAAATACAAATNNATACAGTGGTACCTTAAGAGAACAAATGCTAAGAATAGAACAGATGTCTCAAGCACGCTTCACAATGTATTATCTACCAGAGTGGCAATGCTATCTCCCTTTGCACCACATATTGCAGAAGAAATGTGGGAGAAATTGGGAAATGTGAGTTTAGTTTCAAAATCACTTTGGCCATTAGTACATAATGAGGATATCAATAGCGCATCATTACAATCAGAGAATCTTTTGAAATCAACTATGGAGGATATTAGAAATATTCTTAAAGTAACTAAAATTATCCCAAAGAAGATAATCATTTACACTTCAGATTCTTGGAAGAACAAAGCTTATCAAAAAATTCTTTCCAACGTCATAAAAGGTGAAATGAATATAGGAGTTTTAATAAAATCACTTATTTCTGACAAGGAAACAGAACTTGTAAAAAAAGATCCAGACTTTGTTAAAAAAACTGTTAATGACATACTTTCTGAACCTATAGAGTCACGACAATCAAAAGCAGAAACTAGCATCATAGATGAGAAGGAGATCCTTTCAGAGCTTGATTCTCTTGCTCAAAAAGACTTTGGAGTAAATGTTCAAGTATTTTCTGAGTCTGATCCAGAAAAATATGATCCCAAGAGCAAAGCTAGAACAGCAAGACCATTCAAGCCAGCCATATTGATCGAATAAAGTCAATTCCTAAAATAGAGGTGCGATAACATTTGAAAACATCCTTTTATTAGGTATTTTAAGAATTAGAGCTGTGAAAATAGCAGTTGTAGGTATTGGAGTTGCTGGAGGATATCTTCTTTCTAGATTAAAAAATGAGCATGAAGTAATTGGATTTGAAAGATCTACACAAGAAACTCATGACTCAATTTGTGCATGGGGTACAACAAAAGGACCAATGCAAAATTTTGCACAAAAATGCGGTCTTGATTTTAATGATTATGTTATACATGATGGAAAAAATATGTATGTAGATTTGAATTCTGAAAGATTTAGTATAAAACTAAGTGGTTTATGCACTTATGATAAAATTGGCTTAATCAAAGACATGTCTAAAGGATGTAAGGTTCATTACAACACAACACCGAAGATTGAAAACTTGGAATCAGAATTTGATCTTGTAGTTGACGCAACTGGTTTTTACAGAACATATCTTCCAAAACCTACCAGAGATTTTTACTTACCCACATATCAATATAAGGTAGAATATGAGGATCAGGTACCTTTTGATGATTTTTATTTGAAACCATTCTCAGCAATTACTGGATATTTTTGGTATTTTCCTTTAGGAAAGAAACTTGCTCACATAGGTGCAGGTGACAAAAATAGAAAACATGTAGAAGAGACTGACGCATTTTTAAAAAAATATGGAGGCAGAATAATCAAAACGGTGGGAAGACCAATACGTCTTGCAACACCAGACATGTGCGAACCTTTCTATCATAATAAAGTAGTTGGCGTGGGGGAATCAATTGGTACTGTTTATCCGCTTTTAGGGGAAGGAATTATTCCAAGTATGACTTGTGCAGACATATTTATAGAAAACATTCATGACAAGGAAAGATATAGAAAACAGGTTCTTGAAAAATTTTCTATTTATCCAAAGGTGCTGGCATTTGTTAGAAACAAAATGGATTCCAAATTCAGAATCATAAAACATTTCACTGATCTATTATCTATTTACAGATATATGAAAAAGAATGAAAAAAGATTTGGAATGGAGATTCGTATTGGTGATATGATGAAGGTCGCAAGATCTTAGAATCCAAAAGTAATAGAACCAAAGTTTTTCCGAACTGTTCTGTTTGAGTTCATATTATATTCATAGATGATTTTAGAGTACTCAAAAAGAATATCTTTCATTGGATCTATCGATTTTGAAAGATAAAAACCAGGACAATCTCCAGTAAATTGAAAAGTGGCATGTACTCGTGCTCTGCCTTTTTCATTTTCGAGCCAAGATGAAAAGGGATACAAATAACATACACCTGGTCTTCCTGGATGCAAACCACAGTAACCTTTGTCATCTAGAAATCTACATGGAATATGTGTTCCATCTTCGTTGATATCTTCATTATCTTTTCGTTTTAAATTGATCATAGTCATAGTTGTATTTACATTACCAGAAGGACCAATTTCTTGCCAAGTAGCTATATTGGTTTCATTTTTTATAAAATCGGAAGTTTTTTGATATTTGAGATTTTTACTAATTGTAATAAGGTCATCTGATGTAAGTGGCAATCTTCCTTGTCGGTTACAACAATTATGACAATCAGGCCAATAACATTTCCATATAATGTAGCTCTCTTCTTTAGTTAAATATGGAATATGAAAAACAACATCTCTTACTTTTATTGCAAATTCTGAAACATCGTTACGATTACCTAAAATGAAATTTCGTACAATTGGATCAATATCCCAGTCTTTTGATAAGAGTTCAAGTGATTCTTCAAGTTCTTTATGCATTAATTAATAAATTACAACTCAACTTTTGAACGTTATCAATCTTGGAAGAAAAAGGCAAATATGCTTCTGCTACTCAGAACAGAAGATTAGTTTGGGAAAAAGTCATGTGGCCACTAATTTTAGATCTAAACAGCGTCTGCTTTACAATGGAACAATATAAGAAAAAAAGGAATGAAGTATGTAAAGAATTGAATATACTACCATCAAGAATTGCAGGTGGTTTTGTTTCTTTGTTGTTAAAAGGGATGTTATACAAGGAAAAGGATCTTTATTCAATTCACTATAGATTGACTCCATATATGCGGCTTAAAGCAGATTGTGATTACGCAACAGCAATACGTGAAACTAGTGTCAAATAGAAGATATCCAAGACATTATAAAACAAAATTTCGATTTTAGCAATTAGTTCAGAGGGAATAATTATATTCTGAGCTAATTACACTCGTTTCGGTAGCCCGATAGTCTAGTGGCCAAACAATTTTTGGGTTAGGGATTCCAGGCTCTGGATCTTAGGAGAGGATACCTGGGGACGGCAGTTCGAATCTGCCTCGGGCTACTCTTTTGTATAATTATATAATTCTGTAGATTCTATCGAGAAGCCATAGCTATTCTTTCAAGCTCATTCTTTTTCTTGACCGACGGTGCATTCATATCATTTGCTGCAGCCAATATCAAATGTTCGGCAAGGTTTTCCTCTATTGCTTTTGGGTTTGAAAATGATGCATCGCGTACTCCTTCTGCAATAAATCTCAATGCAAGATCAACTCTTCGTAATGGAGCGACATCAACAGAGACATGGTAAACGGTTCCACCATAAACTATTCTTGTCGTATCCTCATTTGGTGCAGAGTGTTCAATTGCTCTTACCAATATTTCAATGGGGTTCTTTCCAGTCTTCAAGTTTATAATTTCAAATGCTGCTTTCACTGTATTAATTGAACGCGTTTTCTTACCGCCCATTCTGCCAGTGTTTTTTGCATATTTTTTTCCAAAATGTAAGAGTTTGTTTGCAAGTCTTTCTACTATGTTGACTTCGGCTTTGTTGAATCGTTTAAGTGCTGAACGACCAAAAGTCAAAGGTATTATGGTCTTTTTTACAGATATAGCATTCTTCAATCCTGGATCTTTTATTTCAATATTTGAGAGATCCCATTTTCTAAAAAGTAAAAGATTAGCTGTTTCTGCCATGTCTATCTCCTAGGTTTTTCTTTCTTTCCATATACAAGTTCTTTTAATGAAGTGCCATTTACTTTGAAGACTTTCCATCTCACACCAGGAATATCTCCCATTGCGCCACCCATAGTTGCACCCATTCCTTCAACATGTACTTCGTCGTGTTCATCAACAAAATTCATTGCACCATCTCTTGGTAAAAAGGCAGTAACTGTTTTTCCATTTTTTATGAGTTGAACACGAACACATTTTCTTACTGCGGAGTTTGGCTGTTTTGCTTCAATACCTACTTTTTCTAAAACAATCCCTCTTGCTTGTGGAGCACCACCTAATGGATCTGCTTTTTTGTTAAGACCTAGGTTTCTTCTTTTGTAAGTTCCTATAGACCATCGTTGTTTCTTTCTTTTATCCTTGAGAACTCTTCCTGAAAATAAGCCAAGTGGTGATTTCGCCATACTATCACTCCATTATTTTTTCAGGACTTTGGATCAGAACGCTTGAAATTTGAAAGTATCGTTTTGCTAAAAGGCGTGCTTTTTCAGCGTTACGACCTTCTCGTCCTACTACTATACCTTTCTTTTTTGGATCTACTATAACTATTGCTTGCATAGAACCATCCAATCTTTTGTTTATTTTAACTTCAGAAATTAATTTTGGATTTAATGTATTTTTCAGAAATTCGATCGGGTCTTCTGCATACTCTACTAGCTCTACATTTCTTTTTACAACATTTTGTAAGTTTCTAATGGTAGTTCCACCTTTGCCAATTGCAAGACCCATCTTGCCTTGATTAACAACAAATATCACTCTGTCAAGTTTTTCATCCTCTATACAATCTCTTGCAGTTGCACCAGTCACATTTTGAAATAACGACATTAGTTTAATTTGATCTGTAGTAAGTTTGATTGTTTCTGTCATGTCTGCGTCTATTTTAAAGTCGATGCCTTGTCTGGCTCATTTAAAGCTTGATAACCAATTGTTAAAAAATAAGACATTTATTCTTGGGTCTCCTGTTGTGCTTCCTTTAAAATCGATTTGAGGTTTGTATCGCTCAAAGTTTTTAGTGAAAGCGCGGAGATTCTAAATTGTGTGCCACAAAGTCTTCCAAGTGCTACAGATGAGCCTTTGAAATTTATAGTTGGCACCTTAGAGTTTTTAGCAGTTTCATGTATTTTTTGAAGTATGTTTTTTGGAATAGAGTCAGATAAAATTACAAGTTTGGAATTTTTTATTGAAGTTACTACTTCCTTTGTACCAAGGGAACAATCGTTGTCCTCCATTACTTCTTTGATTACTTTTTCTAAAAGTTTACTCGTTTTTTACCACCTTCATGTAAAGATCTACGGTGCCTGTTCCCACAGGTATATTTGCGCCAACTATAACATTTTCTGTTACACCTTTGAGTTGCTCAACCTCACCAGCAAGTGCTGCTTCTGCAATTGTTGGAACCGTGATTTCAAATGCGGCTCTTGCAAGTACACTGGTTTTCGTACCTGCAATTCCATGTCTGCCAATTTGTTGCATGTATCCTCTAGAACACATCAAATCTGCTACAAGCATGATGTATCTAATATCTACCTCTAAACCTTGATCTTCAAGGGTTGTACTAAGTTCGTTTATTAACGCATTACGTGCAGCTTCAATGCCCAGAGTATTTCCAATTTCAAAGACATTGTTTGTGCGAATGTCTTTTTTATCAATTCCTTCTACTTCTAACACTTTAGCAATGTTAGAACCAGATGTTTGTATAACCCATTCATCATCCTGTTGTACAATTGTAACTCTTTCCACATCAGCTACACCTTTTACTTTTGTTCCAAGGATTTTGTTTCTTAGGACAAGTAGTGTTTGTGCGTCAGATTCCTCAGTAAGGGTGAGGGTGATAGAATTACCACTTGTTTCTATCTCAAACTTCTTTTTTGACGACTGTAGTGCATCTTCTACATCACCAATGGTACATGCCCTCTCTTTCAGTTTATCAGGATTCAGGTTTAGCTTTATCTTTGTTGAATAATCAGTCTCGGTACTGGATATCAATGCGATTATTTTTGTATGTAAAATCTCACGAGCTACTTGTATGGCTTTTTCTTTTGACTTCTTAAATTTTGGTTCTAGGTAAATATCCATTGTTGGGGTCAGTGGTTTTTTACGTGCGTCAACAAGCTCAATTAGCCTTGGAAGACCCAAAGTCACGTTTCTTTCTCTAATTCCTGCAAAATGGAATGTCCTGAGTGTCATTTGTGTACCAGGTTCGCCAATTGATTGTGCTGTAACTATACCTACTGCTTGACCAGGTTCGACCTTAGCATTTTCATATAATTCAAGTGATTTCTTACACACCTTTTCTATTCCTTCTTTACTTAATTTTGCTTCGAGTAATGCGTCTTGAACCATTTTTGTAAGTTTCGGGTTGAATGTCTTTGTGTATTTTTTAGCAAACTCTGCAATCTCTTCTTTTGTTGCTTTTTTACCAGAATCAACTATAGTTTCAGATTCTATCAATCTTCCAATCCTAAATGCCTCACCATGATCACTTTTTGCAACATCAATTCCATCTTCGCCATACAAGAATTGTATTATGTGACCATGCGGATCTCTGACGGTTCCGTCGTATTCTAGCTTAAGGTGTTCAAGTGCATTAATCAGCCTTCTCTGCATGTAACCACTTTGTTGTGTTCTTACTGCAGTATCTACAAGTCCTTCACGTCCTCCCATCGCATGAAAGAAAAATTCCAAAGTGGAAAGGCCGTCTCGGTAGTTTGATTTAACAAATCCTCTAGCGTCAGGATTTGTATCATTTTCTTTGTAGTGTGGCAGAGCTCTGTTATTGTACCCTTTGTGAATCCTTTTTCCTCGGATTGATTGTTGACCTAATGCTCCTGCCATTTGTCCTATGTTTAACGATGAACCTCTAGCACCAGTAGTTGCCATTATTCTACCGGAATTTGTTTCATCAAATGATTTATCAGCTGTACCACCAGCCTTGTCTCTTGCTTTTGAGAGCTCGTTTACAATGTATGCCTCTAATGCCTCTTCTGCAGAAAGACCTCTACTAAGTTGTAATGTTCCTTTCTTTGCTTGAGATATTAGATCGTAAACTTTGTCATATGTTTCATGTATTCCGGTAACAATGTTTTCTTTTGTTTTTTGTGAAAGTTCGAGATCAGAATATCCATAGCTGAATCCATAATGAGTAATAAATTGTTTTAACATCACCAGTATAGAGTTTAGGAATTTTTTTGCTTCATCATTGCCATAATCCTTTGTTATTCGGTGTAACACGCTATCTGGCTCTTCAGCACCAATTGCCGCCTTGTCAATTACACCGCTGAGTAACTGACCATTTTTAATTATAACATCTTTTGAAGGACCCTTTGTTCCTTTAGACCATTTTGATGTAATAATATAATTGAAATCTTTTGGCATGAAAAGAGAGAAGAGCTGTTTTCCTGTGTAAAGTACACCACTTTTATTTTTTATTGCAGGTTCTGGAAATGTTCCTTTATAGTTAGCAATCATTGCAAGATTTGCAAACTCTTGTGGTGTGAGTGTTGTTCCGTCTTTTGTTAGCAAATAAGCTCCAGTTATAAAGTCACGTAGAGCTCCAATTATTGGACCGCCATATCGTGGCGAGATTAATTGATCTTGAACTCGCATCAATAGAATTGCTTCAGCTCTAGCTTCCTCACTTTGTGGTACATGTAAATTCATTTCATCTCCATCAAAGTCAGCATTGTATGGTGGACATACAGAGGGATGCAATCTGAAAGTTTTTCCTGGTAAAACTTTCACATAATGAGCCATAATGGACATTTGATGCAAAGAGGGTTGTCTGTTAAACATCACAATATCACCATCTGAGAGATGTCGTTCTATTAGGTAGCCAATCTCGATATTGTTTGCGATAGTTTCTCTGTCTTCTACAAAGTCAAGTCTGATTTTAACTCCATCTGGTCTTACAATATAATTAGCACCTGGAAATTTGATTGGCCCGTTAATGACAAGTTTCTTTAGCCTTTCAATATTCCATTCTGTCACTACCTCAGGTATTGTTAGTTTAGTTGCTACAGATTCTGGAACACCCACTTCGGAGAGATCGAGATTAGGATCTGGAGAGATCACGGTTCTGCTGGAAAAGTCGACTCTTTTCCCTGAAAGGGAACCTCTGAATCTGCCTTCTTTTCCTTTTAATCTTTGTGTAAGAGTTTTCAGCGGTCTGCCGGATCTGTGATGAGCTTGTGGAATACCAGAAACCTCGTTATCAAAATATGTGGTTGTGTGATATTGTAGCAAATCAACTAGATCCTGTACAATAAGGGGCGGAGTTCCTGCATCTTTGCTTTCTTTTAGTCTCTGATTTACTCTAATTATGTCTACAAGTTTGTGTGTTAGATCGTCTTCAGAACGGATTCCTGTTTCTAGTATAATAGATGGTCTTACAGTAACAGGTGGAACCGGTAATACTTGTAGNNTTTTCTCCAAGTTCTGTCTTTTCTATAAAAATTGTTGGCTTTGTAAATATCATATCGTATTGAGATTTACCACAGTGTGGACAAGTTTTTTCTTTTTTTGCTTTTTCAATTATTTCATCAGGAATGTGTTTTATTGAAATTACGGTATATGCAGCTTCTTTGCTTTTTATTCTATGATATTCTTCAAGGTCTTCTTGTGAAATTTTAAGCCGAGCACATGATCTGCAAGTAGTTAATAGAAGTTTGTAGATATTATCTATAAATGCAATATGTAAAATAGGTTCAGCAAGTTCTATGTGTCCAAAGTGTCCTGGACATCTTGCTGCTGTGTTTCCACAAGTTACACATTTTTGTCCTGGTTCCAAAGTGCCAAGTCTTCCATCCATCAATCCTCCTTGTACTGCCATACCATCTTCGTCATATGTTTCGGGAGCTGTGATTTCAGCAACCGAATATTTCCTTATTTCAGACGGCGACCATACAGAGAATCTGATTCCGTCGATTACTTTTATTGTTTCAAGTGCCATTATACTCTCTCCTTAATCAAAAGTCTTGGAGCAACATCCAAGCTCATCATTTCTTGTAGTAATAATTTGAATGCGTATGCAACTGAGATTGAAGTCACTTTTGCTTTATCACCGCACACACGACAAACAAATTTTCTTTGTTTTATATCATAATATGATACAAGTCCACATCTCTCACAAATGTAAATATCAGCCTTGTCAGATTCATCAAGCAATCTATCCTTTAACATCATTGAAGCACCATATGCAATTAGACAGTCTCTTTCCATTTCTCCAAATCTTAATCCACCACCACGTGCACGTCCTTCTGTTGGTTGTTTTGTTAACATTTGGACTTGTCCTCTAGCTCTTGCATGTATTTTGTCAGCAACCATATGATGAAGTTTTTGATAATATACTACGCCAATGAAGACTTCTGCTTCGAATGCTTTTCCAGTTCTTCCATCATACATCATTTCTTTTCCTGAATATTTGAATCCGGCAGACTCTAGTACACCTTTTACATCGTCCAATTTTTCACCAACAAATGCAGAACCATCCATTTTAGTTCCCCGCAAAGCTGCAGCTTTTCCTGTTACAGATTCAAGAAACATTCCCACTGTCATTCTAGATGGAAATGCGTGAGGGTTAATCAAAACATCCGGAACAACACCATCAGCAGTATATGGTAAATCTTCATGATTAACTAGCATTCCAATGACACCTTTCTGACCATGTCTTGATGCAAATTTATCACCGATTTCAGGAATTCTTGTATCTCTTACTCGTATTTTGTACATCTTTCCACCATCGTGTGATTGAGTCATCACTACATTATCTACAACTCCGTTCTCAGACGGTCTTACACCAATAGATGTGTCTCTCCGATAAGGTCCTTTTACTTCAAATTCTCTGTACTCTTCCATAAATCGTGGTGGACTAGTTTTTCCTATCAGAATATCCCCTCCTTGAACCATAGATTCTGTTGCAATTACACCATCCTCTTCTAATAATCGGTAAGCCTTGTCTCCTCTAAATCCCCGGATGTTTCCCTCTGCGTTTGGAATTTCAAAGTTGTCACGCATACCGCCAGGATATTGTTTTGCTTCTGCTTCATAGATTCTATAAAAGAAAGTTCGTCCCAGTCCTCGCTCTACTGATGATTTGCTAAGAACTATAGCGTCTTCAATGTTATATCCGTCAAAAGGCAATACAGCCACAACACAATTTTGTCCTGCAGGTCTATCCTCAAGTCCCAAAAGTCCCATAGCTTTTGTTGTAACAATTGGAATTTGTGGATATAACATAAAGTGTTGTCTTACATACGTACTTGCGTTCATCAGTGGTGTTGAAAATCCAAGACTTTGTTTGGCCATGGCAGATTCATATGTATTTCTTGGAGATTGATTGTGTTCGGGATAAGGTATGATTGATGCACCAGCTCCCAATATTGCAGATGGAAAAATTTCCATGTGAGTGTGCTTTTTGATATTTTCTTCATCCATAGTGATGTAACAGTTTTCTTCTTCATTTGCATCTACTAGTTCAATTATTCCCATATGGAGAAGATCGTTCCATGAAATGAATTTTTTACTGACTTTGTCTATTAGTTCTTGTGTTAAAAGTGGCTTGTTGTCTTTTATAACAATCAACGGACGCAAAACTCTTCCTGCATTACAATTAACATAGAGTCTTTTTGTTGAACCCTCAATGTCAGATTGATATAGAAACATGCCAATATGTGGATGAATTTTAAAGTTACGTCTAAGTTCACGTAGTGAATCTGCAAGCTTTTGTCCATCTTTATAATATCCAATTAATCTTCCATCTACAAAGATTCTAGCCCCATCTTTTTTCAGTTCATCTTTTGCTTCTGAAACATAAGTTACACCAAGATCATAAAGTTTTTCGATAATATCTTCAGATGGAACATTCACTGATATGATTGCAGAAAGTGCAAGATTCTTTACCAATCCACAATTTGATCCTTCCGGGGTTTCACTTGGACAAATTCTGCCAAAATGAGTNNCTTATTGTAGAAAGATAGTTAGTCCTGTCCAAAAGCTGTGTTACTCCTACTCTACCTCTTCCCCAGTTTCCAGTTGCAATTGCGTTGTTTAGTTTATCAGTAACTATACCTGGTCTTACCGCTGCAGCTACAGCATTGATTCCTCTTTTTTGGCCGGATCTTTCTAGTTGGTATTTCATATCACGTACCAAGTTTCTAAAAGCTGTTCTGAATAGATCTGCAAGCATTTGACCTGCAAACTTTATGACTTTATTTCCATAATGGTCCTTATCATCGGGAGTAAGCCAACCAAGTTTTAGTTCAATTAATTTACAAGCTGCTTCTCCCAAAAACTGCGATTTCTCTTTTCTATTATCAGGGTGCTTTCCAAGATGAGGCAATAAACCCCAATCAAGCAAAGTTTCCGCTCTCTTTATTTGGAATTCTTCAAGCATTCCAGGAGCAATTCTTTTGCTAATGTACACTATGGCATCTTTAGCAGTTGGTACGTCCCCTGATTTTTCAAAAGATGCTTCTAGTTCATCTTGAATTTCGTCAACAAGTGAAACTGCAGCTGCAATTTCTCTATCTGATTCAAGTCCAAGTGCTCGCATCAATGTAACTACTGGTATATCAACTGGAGATCCTGGAATTTTTGCAACGATCAATCCATCATTTTTCATAATAAGTTCTAGCTTTGCACGATACCCAACAATTGATGAATATACTTTTGCTTTGAATACGATGTTTCCCCCAACAATTTCTTTGTCGACAATAATTTTATTATAAGAAAGATCTTCTAAACCTACAATTACTCGTTCCGAACCATTTATGATGAAATATCCGCCAGGATCATTAGGATCTTCACCATGCTCAACTAATTTTTGTTCAGAAAGATTGTGTAAAACACAAGCGTTTGATCTTATCATCAATGGCATGTCACCAATGTGAACAAACCTAGATTCTAGAATTTTTCCATCTTCTACCACACTTGCTTCAAGCATTACTGGTGATGCATACGTAACATTTCTTAATCTTGCTTCCATTGGAGCAATGTGTGTTATAGAACCATCAAGCTCCATCATTCTTGCCTGTTGAAGTTTTAATTTACCAAGTTGAATTTTGTACGGATACTCTGCACTCTCAATTTCAATTTGGCTTACTTCATCAATTATACTTTGAAGACCGCGTTCTAAAAATTCATCATAGGAGTTAAGATGTTGTCTGGCAATTCCCTCTCGTTTTAATATATCTTGGATTATGGGCCAGCGTTTATTTGAAATATTTACCATTATTCTTCCACCACATATCTGTAATAGATGCTTTCACCTGCTGTTGCACTTTTTCTTGTTATTTTTATCATGTCACCCGGCTTGACTCCTAATCCCTTTATTGCAGGATCATTCACGTAGATTAGTGGCATTTCAGTTGGTTTAGTATGAAACTTTTCTAAGACTTCTTCTGCTTCCTTTTTTGACATTATTTCATGTTTTGGAACATAAACATGATCTGGTACTAGTATGTGATCTTTTTTAGTCAGCAAATAAAAAATCTCCTTTGAGCAACATTAGCTGTAAATGTATCATTAATCCACAAACTACGAAAATTCCACCGAGAGGTTAATATATATGTAATCTAGGCGTCGTCGTTAAATTCTGTTTTTTGTCAATATTTTTTTCCGTAACCTTAAATAGTTAAAAGAGAAGACTTCAAACAAGATGAGTACTCGTTTTAAGGGATTTGCTTTGCTTGCAATTCTAGCTGGAGCAGTAGTAACTATTCCAGCTTTTGCACAACAAGAAAATCCTTTGGATACAGTACCAATAACTGTCACGACAGATAAAGAGTCATATGCAGATGGAGAAACTATCGTCATCTCTGGTGAATCTAAGGATTTCATCTCCGGAGTACAGATTAGCATTGTTGTTCTAAATCCCATTGGCAACAGGGTAACAATTCAACAATTAGATCTGGAGACTGACAAAACATATTCTACTTCAATTACTGCAGGTGGCGGTTTGTGGAAAGCTGCTGGCACATATACAGTAAAAGTACAATATGGAAGCGACAATAGATCAAACGAGACAACGTTTGAATTCGGTGGTTCTTCAACAGACCAAGGAAAGAAAGTTCATGTAGAAGGCACTGAGTTTGATGTCAGCTATAGTATTACTGGAGGCAGAGTTCTTGGAATCACAGCTGATGTAGAAGCCAAATCTCTGTTAGTATCAATCGACACTACAAGTGATGGAACATTAATCATTACTTTACCAAGAGGATTGATCGATGCTAAGATAAATGGCGAGGATGACAGTTTCTTTGTCTTAATAGACGGTGAAGAAGTAGAGTTTGAAGAAGACATAACGTCTGAAGACAGGACTCTGACAATTCACTTCCAAGATGGAGCTGAAGAGATAGAGATAATTGGTACTTGGATAATTCCAGAGTTTGGTGCAATAGCA
>DUJB01000041.1 GCA_013330055.1 Nitrosopumilaceae archaeon | reverse complement strand
GCTACCTCAATTTTCTCTCCCTTTTCTTTTTTCATGTCGTAATGGTGCGCTCCACGCTTGTGCTTCTGCCAGTGCATAAGAGCATGAGTTTTGTCAAGAATCTGCATTCTGTATACTCCAAGATTTCTAATATCCGTTTCAGGATGTCTTGTTGCAACAAGACCAAAAGTAATGAATTTACCAGCATCTTTATGCCATGTTTTTAAAATTGGAATCTTTTCAAAGGAAGGTGCATCGTCAAAAATCTCAGTGACAGGTCCACTTTTTTGTAACTTAGGTGCAATGTCTGTCATCTTTGAAAGCTCTGGCAGTTTTCTTATCTTGTCCAAAAGACTTGAAGGAATATCCATCTTTGTCATGTCGACAATTCTTTGTCCTATCTGAGTAAAATCATTAGTTTCTAAACCAAGCTCAAGTCTTTTCATAGAACCAAAAGCATTTCCTAAGACAGGCATGGTATGGTTTTTTACATTTTCAAAAAGAACCGCAGGTCCGTTTGCATACATTACTCTCCGTAAAATTTCAGCAATTTCTAAATCTGCATCCACTTGAGTTTTGACTCGTCGTAACTCTCCAACATTTTCCAGTTTTTCTATAAATTCGCCCAGATCTTCAATTGGCACAACTCTACTGAATTTGCATATAGTATAAGCTTAACTGGATTTGTAATACAAGAAGATAAGAAAAAGTTTAACAAAAGGACTTTAATTAGACTCGAGAAGAATTCCTTACAGTGAGTCAGCAAAAATGTGCTGTCTGTAACGGACAGGGAAAGATTGTTCTCTTAGAAACTCAGTGCCCGTTTTGTAATGGTACTGGCGAATACACAAAATCAGCTGAGAGTTATCTAAAATCACACATATGCCAATGTGTCTTCTTAGATAGAGTAACATGTCCATTGTGTGGCAAAAAATGTCATCATGACACACCAAACAAACCAAAGATTTTACTTGGTCCAGTTTAGCTTATTGGAGGTAGCTCACTTTTTTTATCATGACCACCAGATCCAAACTTGCAATAAAAGCACTGGTCTGATTGCATGTATTTTAGTTGCTCAATCTGTATTGCACCAATTTTTAGTGCTATCTTTGTAAGTATTCTGTATTTGAAAGGCATACCAGGAATTACTTCCTCTAGATAAACCCTATAGTGATCGGGACAGAATTTCAAAGTAAGGCGACTTGGTTCTTTGCTTGATTGGTTTAATGTCTTTGCTACGTTAATTTGTTCCCTGATGTACTCGTGCTTGGGACACGGGCAGTTTCTTCCACCAGGATGCTTATACGCTGGAGTGTTTTTCCAGTCAAATTCGGGATATTCTCTTTCAAAATCGTCCAATGTGATAACTTGATTCGTCGTTCTTATAAAACTTCTATGGATTATGCTTGAATTTTCTGATAATGATCAAAATCTAAATAAACTCCAACCACATGACAAAATAATACATGTCTACAGATAAACCAGCTAAAAAAGCACGTTCTACTAAAACTAAAGCTGATCTTGAAGCAAAGATCGCTGAACTTGAGGCAAAGCTTAACGCACTAGCTGCTCAAGCTTCAAAACCTGCAGAAACAAGGCCAACACCGCCACCACCCGCGCCAAAACCACAAGTTCAACAGAGACCCCCACCCCCACCGCAACCAAAACCAGAAAGTAAACAAACTACACAAGCCGAAGTTGCACCAGCCTATACATCTACAAGCTCATCTGAATATACTGGTAACCGATACTATGCTACGCGTCAAAGACTAGCATACCATCCGCCTGACAAACAATTCACAGGACAAGTCACTGTTCAAGTTTCTCGACCGGCACCGCCTCCTACTCCAGAGCCTGAACCAGAAAGAGCAGAGCCAAAACCACAAAAACAAAAAGAAGAACCAAGAAGAATAGAGCCACCAACACCTACTGTGAAATACACTGGTGAGAATTATTATAGAACAAGACAAAGACTAGCATACCATCCGCCTGACAAACAATTTGTTCAAACAGTCGCAATAAAGTTTGAAGAAGCACCAACTGTATCCAAAGTAGAATCTACAAGCTCACAATCGACATCCAAATCTTCAGAGAAAAGATCAAGAACTGAAGAATTGGCAGAATATGAAAAAGAGTATCTAGAAAGATTACAACAACAAAGGACAGAGCCTGAAAAACCACAACCTGCCCCATCTGCGACAAAACCACATGGTACCATGCCGGCTGGCTGGAAACCATCCTAAAACAATTATTTAATTTTTAAAAACCTCTAGGACTTCTTGTGCGTGTCCTGCAGGTTTTACTTTTTCAAATACTTTGATAATTTTTCCTTTCTCGTTTATCAAAAAAGTAGTTCTGTTTACTCCCATGTATTCACGTCCCATGAACTGTTTTTTTCCCCATACTCCAAACTTTTTTGCCATTTCAGTTTCTGTATCAGCAAGTAAGATAAAAGGAACTTCCATTTTCTCACCAAATTTCTTGTGTGATTCTACATCATCTGGACTGATTCCAATTATCTCAATATCTGCATTTTTGAATTTTTTATAATCATGTGCAAACTCAGCTGCTTCAGTAGTACATCCTGGAGTAAAGTCTCTTGGGTAAAAGTACACCACATATTTTTTGCCTTTGAGATCTGATTTTTTTACCATGTTTCCTTTTGCATCTTTTAAACTAAAATCAGGAACGGAATCTCCAACAGAAAGCATGGGTTATGCATTACTTGTTCCATACTTATTTTTTCCTAGACATCTGAATCTATTCGAATGTTTTATATGGCATGTATCGAGGTTTGTTGAATAATGGTAAATCCAAGAGCATGGTTTGCTGAATCTGTTGCTACTTTTGCGCTTGTTTTCTTTGGACCGCTTTCTGTAACATTAGCAGCAGTTGCTTTTGGTACAGGACTTTCTATTGAAGCAATAATAATGATCTCACTTGGACATGGTGCGGCAATTGGTCTGATGATCTACACATTTGGCCATGTGTCTGGCGCCCACATCAACCCCGCTGTGACTATTTCTATGATTGTTACTAAAAGAATTGGAATAAAAGATGGAATTGCTTACATTGTATTTCAGCTAATTGGTGCAATAGCTGCTGCAGCAGCACACAAAGCAATCCTGCCAGAACTTGGTGCTAAAGTAAACTTTGGAACACAAGGCGGACCAAGTGCACTTCTCAATAATGATGCGATGGCAGGTCTTGGCGTTGAAATGATTCTGACATTTTTCTTGGTAACTGTAATTTTCATGGCCGCAGTTCACAAAAAGGCAGCTCCAGGATTTGCGGGTTTTGCAATTGGTGGAATGATTTTCTTAATCCATTTGGTGGGTGTCCCACTTACTGGTGCAAGTGTGAACCCTGCAAGAACATTCGGTCCTGCACTTATTTCAGGATTTTGGGAGTTCCATTGGATTTATTGGGTTGGACCAATAATTGGTGGAATAATTGCTGGACTGATAATGAACTACGTCTTTGTCAAAAAGGCGGAGCAAGAAGCATAGATCTTTTTTAATTATTTTTGAAATGTATTATAACGGGTAGGCTAGAATCTCTAATGGACCCGTTGCACAGCTTGGATAGTGCGGACGCTTGCGGAGCGTCAGGTCGTGGGTTCGAGTCCCATCGGGTCCGTTCTTTTTTGAATTAATCTGAAAAATACCATCGTAATGTAATGTTTTATTAAATCGATTAACATGATGTGAAATAAATGTCTGAAGATATGCTAAAATCGATTCAAAAATTGATTGATTCAGGAAAAGGTGATTTAAAACGATTGAATGAGATCTTAAACACGCTTAAACAAGAAACCGTATTATACCTTTCAGATTACAAATATCTTGAAAGTCTGTTTTCTCAAAAAGAAGAATCACAAAGTAAAACTGGCTTGGAGTATAAGGTAAAAGAGAAAAAACAAGGGGGAAAGACAAAACAAAAACCTAATTCTAAAATTACCAATGATACATCTTTGTCCATTCTTAAAACAAGACTGGCATCAGGTGAAATCACTCTAGATGAATTTCAATCTCTTAAAAAAATTCTAAAAGATAATTAAATTACGTAAGGATCAATTCTTCTTAAATCTTAAATGCATTAATATAATGACCACTTTAATTGAATATCTATGAAATCTGATTCCCAGTCAAGTATCTATAACAGTCCAGTTTTACCTCTACATCGTCACACTTTCTGCTTAAAGAGAGAACAAAACCTTTCTTGTATGGGAGTATAAATTTGTCAAAACTTGCCCCTCTTCCACCAGCCCCAGTCCTGATGACTTGTTTTGGTCATTGTGGAATAGGTCTTGGTGCAGAAACATACAGAAGACTATTGCTTGATGTAGGGGCCAATCCTTTAAAACCGATACTTCGCACAGCAAAAGATGAATCAAGAGTTCTGAAAAGATACGGTACCACTATTTTACGATTTCCAACTGGATATTCTGGAACTGATATTCCACTTATACCAAGAGCATTACTAGTAGATTTAGATCCAAGAGCTGCAAATCTAATACTACAATCATATCCTGATCTTTTCGCATTAAGGGACAAACACGTGATTCACGGTTCCGGTGGTGCTGCAAGAAATTGGGCTGAGGGGCGAACCAGATTTATCAAAGAAGTAAGCAGCAAGTTTGATATGCATAAACAACTTTCAGCCCTTTCTCCTGAACCAGTTCGAGGTTTTACAGTACCGTTTGCTATGGGTGGAGGTACCGGAAGTTCTTTTGCTTGCGCATTCATCGAATTCATAAAAAAAGATCCAAAAGAACATGCTACAATTGCCACTTTGGGCTTATTGCCAGAGTTTGGATGGGATCCAATAATTTTGGAGGCCGCTGCAATAAACATCGTAATGAATCTAGAATATCAGATAAAATATAGTGATTGTTCTATTTTATTTTCAAATAAAAGACTACGAGAGTTATCCCATAAATTTGAGAAAAAGTTAGAAAAGATTCCATCAATTATTGATGATCTTCCACATGAGCAAGAGGTTGGATGGAAAGATTACAAAGGCATGAACTTGATTGCAGCTAATGCAATATCCATGTTTGTTTCATCTTTTGCAAGAGAAACAGAATGGGATATGTCAAATTATAGAACATGGCTTGCAACAAAACGACCACGGTTTGCTATTCCGTGGGTTATACCACTTGTACCAGAAGAGAATCAATGGGGCTCAAATATCATGCCTGGTGGAAAAGCTAACACAATGGAAAGTATAATTGAACACATAAAGAAAAGGGAAGACGCTATTCTATTTGATATAGATGAGAATGACATAAGAAATAACGGTGGACCAAAAGACTCTTGCTGTGCACTAGTGAAAATAAAGGGAGATTTTGACATCAAAGAAAGAGCAATTCTGAAAAACATGATCAAAGAAAAATTCAANNCCAGAATGATCTTTATCAAGATACCAATATTGGATAGCGAACAAGCAAATATTACAATATTTGTTAACACCAAGGCCATAGGTCCAAAAATACTTGATATTGCACGCGAGGCAGAAGAGTCTTGGGATGCATACAAGGAAGAGTATGGAAAATGGGGTTTGACTACTGAAGAATTCAAAAAAAGCTTAATGGATGTAGTACATCAATTTAGCTGAGAGGTTATAGAAATGACCGACTTTCTTAATCTCGAAGAGATGGCAGGAAGAATAAAGACCAACAGACAACACTTAGCTGATGTTGATGATGTGCTTTCCGACGTCAAAGCAAAGATCCATGAACTTCCACTAAAACGCTCTACCGAGTCAACCTTTGCAAAGATGATAGGTGTAGAGTATGATGATGAACTTGCAGAGCTTGAACAATCAAGAGATAAATTAATTTTGCAAAAAGAAGAACTTGAGAATACAATTACAAAAGACATTGACACATTCATTATAGAAATAACTTCCACTGATCTAATAATTCCACTTGAACCAATTCCAAAATTCGCCGATGGAAACACCATCTACAATTATAGAAACGGTGCAAAATTCACCAATGTGTTTGATATCTTGAGTGAATTGCTAGGTTTGAGTATGCCTATACTTGTTAAAGACGTAATGCTTTCATCGTCTGAGGTGGTTGTTAAGGTGTCAGATGAATTAGAAGCAAAGAAGAAATTCATTAACAGCATGAGTGAAGTTCAAAAAACATTGTTAATAAAGAAAAGACAGCCGCAGTTCTGAAAATCCGCTATAACACATCTAATAATCTAATCGTTTTTGAAATTAATTTACTTTCCTCAAGCGCATTAAGAATTGTAAGTCGGATGTTTCGGATTCTAAAAAAATCTTCAGAATACAATTGAGAAATTCTATCAATTTCAGTATAAAAATTATTATCTCTAAGGTATGATCTTGCGGCTGTCAAAAGTTCTGAGTAGCTGTCAGAATAATTTCCAGATTTTTCTATTTTGTTGACTAGGACCTTCACTTCACCTTCTATTTTGACCAGTTCTTTTTTTATAGACTCCAAATCTCCTGGGTTGTACCTATTTTCCTTTAATTTTGTATAAGCATCTAATATTTGCTTCAAAATATTTTTAATATAATCATAATCCATTTGGAATCCTCAAAATTCGTTTTCACTTGACCCTACTTGGTGTATTTTCTTTTTGGGGTATCTTTTTTATCATCATTGTTTTCCCATAATTTCGCAATACTTCGCATCATAAATCCTCCTACAACTACTATGGCAAATCCTCCTATTAGAAAAATAATTATCTTTACGATCTCTTTTAATTTTGACATATACAAAGATAAGAAATTACTTGGTAAAAACTCCTTTCTACACTACGTGTATGAGATCTTTTAACTTTCTTCTTGATTTTGGACCTCGTTTTAGCTCTGGATAGCCTATGCACAAAAGAGATGAGGGCCTAAGTTTTGTACCAATGGTGACCTTAATTTTTTCTTCATCAATCATTCCAATCCAAATTGAGCTTAATCCAAGAGCAGATGCTACCAATTGAGAGTATGCAGCAGCAAGGGTTGCGTCTTGAATTGAAAATTTTGCCAGGATCTCAGGTGTGAAATTTAGTTTGACACGATCTGGATTCATACAAAATACCAGAACCACAGGAGTATTAACATAGGGTTGATTATTTGCGGCCTCAACCAACTTTTCTTTTACTTTTGGATCTTTTACATAAAAAATCTCAAAACCTTGAAAATTACCTGCTGTTGGAGCAGTATCTGCAGCAGCAAGTATTTTATCAATCTTCCATTGCTCTACTTGTCTTGAGGAAAATTTTCTAGTAGATCGACGTGTCGACATGACATAAAATAGATCAGTATTGACATTTTTTTCTGGAATCTTTGATGTCAGAAGGGTGGTAAGAAGATTATTTCTGTTATCGTAACTTGTCATCTCTTTGCTCGGCACGTATCCTTTAGGCCAGATTCTTGTTTCCTTGGGATTACTCTTCGACATATCTTATCCTGAAATATTTAATCATGGTCACTACTAAAAAAGTATGTTTATGCATCAGGGTGTTTTGTTAAAAATTCCATGACTTTCTCTTTAAGTATCTTGGTCTCAATTTCAATTGATTTGGTGTTTGCCATGAAAAATTCAGTTGTATCAGAGTTAACCAATATCGAGCTAACGCCATCTTCAAGTTCTATCTTGTCAGTAGAATCATGAGAGAGAATCTCATTTAATTGCAGTAAATCCTCATGCCGTAAATAGATGACACTTTCTTCACCATCATCGTTATTCCAGATCAATCTACAGCCTTTTTCATTTGGAATGTATGGTGTATCAATCTGAAACAAATTATTCATCTCACAATGTTTCCATAGCCAACTTTAAGATTCTTTTGGTACTTGAAGTTCTGATTTACTTTTCAATAAATCTAGTTCTGTTTTTGTCATTTCATATTCGTTTTTAACTCTGGCAAGTGCCGCCTTTACTATTTCAAGTTCCTTTTTTGCTGCATCATACTTTGCATTCAGGGAAGCTACTACAGAACCTGCGGCTTCCACTATCTTCTTTGAATCATCTCTTTTTCCAACTGAATATAACTGATTTTCTATAAACTCTAATTCTTTTTTTGCATCTAGAATCTCTTTCTTTTTTGATTCATGTTTTGATTCCAATGTACGTAATTCAGATTTTGCATATTCAATTTGCGAAGTTAAATCCTCTAATTCTAAAACTGCCTTTTCTTCCTGAGCATTCATTGAAGAGATCTCATTTTTTTTAGATTCGTTTTTTTCTTTTAGTTCCTCCATTTCCTTTTCGTTGTATTGTGATTTTATGTTTGAAAGATCGTTCTTTGCAGATTTGAGTTCCGATAAAACTGTTTCATATTCATCTTTCACTGATCCAATTTCTATTTGTTTTCCATCTAATTCTTTCACTAGTGTTTCCAATTCTTTAGATTTAATTTCATATTCTTCTCTCAAATGTTCTATCTTATGAGCAGCGGAATCTAGTGTAGAAACGGTTTCTTGTAATTCTTTTCTAGCATATTCTAATTCCTTGTTAATTGTCTCCACTTCGGTTTTTTCAATAATTTCTTCATCATGCTCATTTTTATCAAAATTTACCACACCATTTTTTGATTCTTTTTTTAAACGTCTTAGTATGCCCATTATTAACACAAACCTATCCTAGTATATAGAAAAGCAGTCTTTCAATTTATTCTTTAGAATTTCTTGCACTATATCATTTAATAAAAATTGGTACTATGTTTCCTTCTTTTTTCTCACAAATACTCGATAAAAACCGATCCCGCCTATCACAAAACCAAGGATTATCGCAATTTTACCCAGATCCGAGCCAGGCTCAAAAAATAACGTGGATGAAATGAAAAGAAACGCACCAAATAATATGAGCACGAAACTTCCTCTATTTTTTATCCTGTTGTGTTCACTGTGTGCCATTTCAAAGGTGTTCAGTGAGGGTATGCGCAATTTTTTTTCTACCAATGTCAATTATAAAAGGACCGATTTTTGGACCTCGATCTGACGCAAGGACAATTTGGTAAAGTGTTTTAAAAAAATCCTTTGGTTGTAAACCAACATTTTTGGCAATTTGATAAATTGAATTTTGAAGATCAGGCGGTTCATCATCAGATGTAAGCGCGTCTACTAAATTTTTAATAGCTTTCTTAGTTGTCTCATCAAGTTGAATCTCGACCTTTGACGGTTTATCAAAATCATCAGCATAATTTCCAGCCAAACTGATAAGTNNGTGTCTAACAGGTTTACATATTCATACAATCCCTTTGTGCGTATTGTTTTTGTTTCATTATCAAGTTTTATTTTTCCAAAGTAAATGTTTTCAAGTTCGTTATACTCATCCATCAAAGCAGGAATGTCTTCAAAACCAACTTCGCGAGTACCAGTTATTCTTTTGTAAAGTAATAACAAAATTGATTTCGGAGTTCCATATTTGAGCCAAGCTTGTGATGTGACAACGTTACCAAGAGACTTGGAAATTTTCTTGCCTCCCTTATCCAAAAACATTTCATATTTTACATGGTGTGGGTGTGGAAACTTTAGGATTTCATCTGCTACCCAGTCATTTACCTTGACAGAATCCATGATGTCTTTTCCATATGCCTCAAATCTGATGTCAAAAGCCTGCCATCTTGCAGCAAATTCTACTTTCCATGCGAGTTTTCCGAGATCTTTTGTTATGTCTGCAATTCCATCATGCCCACAACCCGTTAAGGTTGTGGAACCAATTGTTGTCTCATGACATCTGTACTTTATTTTTCTCTCATCTGTAAGATATTCATAGGCTTCTGCAGTGTACAATCTTCCACAATTGGAGCATACTGGAAAATATGGAAGTGACTCTTGATATTTTTCTTGACCAACCAGTTCTGCGATTTTCTCCCCAATCTTCTTGCTGTTTATTAGTATGATGTGAATTTGATCCTTCAGAAGACCGTTTTTGTATGTATCTATGCCTCTCTGAAATCTGTATTTGATACCAAGCTTATCTAATCCATCAAGAAGAAGACTGCTCATGTGTAAACCGTAAGAATCATGACAACCAAAAGGATCAGGAATAAATGATACTGGTTTTGCTATGTGTTCCTTTAACCAATCAGGGAATCCCTCTGGAATTTTTCGTAATCCATCCATATCATCTGAATATGCAATAAGCTCAGACTTGTACCCGAGGTTTTCTAAGGCAAGTTTTACACCATATGCTCTTACCGCATCTCCAAGACTTCCTATGTGGGGAATTCCAGATGCACCTAGTCCGCTTTCTACTTTAATCATACTTAGATTGCGGCCAAGATCTTTTTCTCTTTCTACTAGCTCATATGCAAGCTTGTCTATCCATGTTCCCCTACCTATGATTTCTTGTTCTTCCATTATACTAATTCCTTTGACATGTATGGTCCTAAAAGAGAATATCCTATCTTTCTGTAATATTCTCTTGTTCCTACGGCACTAATGACGAGAAGTCTTTTTGCGTCAAATTCTTCTTTAGAAATTTTTTCTGCTTGGCTCATGAAATTTTTACCTAATCCCAAATGTTGAATGCTGTCATTGTCACGTTCCCCTAGTTTTAACGATTTACCAAACACATGCAATTCTCTCACAATACAAGTATTTTGTGTTATTTCTTTTCTGTGTGCAAAACTACTTGGTTTTCTTAATCTTAAAAATCCAAAAATTCTATCTTGTGAATCATCATACGACAAAAATACTTCCTGGCCTCCAGACGATTCATAATTTTCTCTATTCAGTTTTATATAGTTTACATTAATCTCATCTTCAGAAAGTCCTGCTTCCCTACATCTTATACATTTGCAAGACAAATTTAGTTTTTTGAGATTTCCCTGAACAATTTGACGTAGATTGCCAAGCTTTGGACCNNTCGGTAAGAACTCTGATCATGTCTTGATCAGAGTACGGAGCATATCTCCCATCTTTGTAAGATTGGTAAAGTGGTGTTCCTTCAATGACAAGGGTGGGATAAATCTTTAACATATCTGGTCTAAAAGATGGGTCGTCAAACAGTCTCTTAAAATCAGAAATATCTTCTTCTGGGGTCATTGTTGGAAGACCTGGCATCATATGGGAAACAATCTTGTATCCTGCGTCCTTTGCAATCTGAAATGATTCGATCACATCATGCAGGTTATGACCACGATTTACAATCTCATACACTCTTTCATGTAGACATTGTACGCCTATCTCAACTCGTGTAATGCCATAATCTAACATCCAATCCACATGTTGTTTCTTGCAATAATCAGGTTTGGTCTCTATCGTAAATCCAACGCTTCGTATTTTCGCTAATTCATTATTTTTTTTGGCCGATTCTAAATCTGATGAATCAACCCCGTTTATTGCGTCATAACACGATTTAATGAAATCATATTGATATTCTTGAGGCATGAAAAGAAATGTTCCGCCAACTATCACAAGTTCAAGCTTGGTTACATCGTGGCCATATGCTTGCAATTTGGCAAGCTTTTCAAGAATCTGTTTTTTCGGATCATAGTTGTTTTCTATTGCATTTTGTGTAGATGGTTCTCTTCCAGTGTAACTGTTTGGTGAATTATATTCAATTCCTCCTGGGCAGTATGTGCAGCGGCCATGTGGACAAGCATATGGTTTTGGCATTAGAGCTATCACCGCAACACCTGAAGCGGTTTTAACAGGTTTTCGTATCAACGCTTTTTGTAACTTTGTAAACTCTATACCTTGCACTTCTGCTAATATCTCATAATTTCTTGGTATCCTTTCTAACGAATATTTGACACATATTTTTTTAATTTCTTTTTTTACATCATTTCTTGTTGGGTTTTTCAGAGCAAGAAGATTCTGAGAAATCTCTATGCATGCATCCCCAAACGTTGTTTTCGATCTTTGCATTATTTTTTAGGATCAAAATTGGGTATTAAATCCTTTAAACGACAAGCAAATTTCAACTATTTTTCAATTCGCATTTTTCTATGAGATTTTTAAAGAATCAATAAAGACTCCTCTTTTTTCTACTATCGAACCAATTTGCCTACTTTTTAGACCATGTTTTTTGAATATTTTGTCTATCTGTTCCCCCTCCTCTTCAGGAGCTACGAGGCAAAACCCTATTCCCATGTTGAAAGTCTTGTACATTTCTGATTTTTCTACATTCTCGTTTTCAATCATCTGAAATATTTCTGGCGGTTCTGGCATGTTGTCAAGTAAATACCCAGTTTTTTTAAGACGTAAAAGCTTTGTAAAAGCACCGCCAGTGATATGAGCAAGACCGTGTATGTCACATTCCTCAAGGGCTTCTAGCACTGGTTTTACGTAAATCTCAGTTGGTGTTAAAAGGGCGTCACCGATGGTTCCTATTCCTCGGATCTTATCTTTTAATGAATACTTTGAGAGCAGGACCTTTCTTGCAAGAGAATATCCGTTAGAATGCAATCCGCTACTTTTTACCCCAATAATGATATCTCCTGGTACTATCATATCGCCAAGAATCATTTGGTTTTTTGAAAGAATTCCTACGACCGTTCCTGCAAGATCAAATGAAAACTCTTTTCCTGTGATGACATCTGGCATTATTGCAGTTTCACCGCCAACTATTGGAACTTCAGCTTTTTTTGCTCCGTTTACCAATCCTTGCACAATTTTTTTAAAAATTTCCTGATTGTTTTGATTTGCAGCTATGTAATCAACAAACGATATGGGAGTAGCACCAGTACAAATTATGTCATTTACATTCATGGCAACACAATCAATACCTATAGTATCGAATCTTTTCATCATCTGAGATATGATTACTTTTGTACCTACTCCATCAGTATGCGTAGCTATCAGTCTTCCACCTGAAATTTCAACAATTCCTGCATAATGACCAAAACCTGATGCGATTTTTGCTTTTTTTTGGATCTTGTGGGTGGATGTGATCAGTCTTCCAATTGTAGCTTGACTTTGTTTTATTTTTTTTATGTCAATTCCACTATCTTTGTAAGTGACTCCCAACGTCTCATATCCGATTGTTTTGAAATAAAAGAATTTGTATGTACTAAAGATTAAATATGATGTATAATATATAACATATCATATGTACAAGTAGATTCTGAAGATGTTCAGATAGAAATAATATGACATATCTTTACAAAAGTCATGGGTAGAAATTAAATTTGGAAATAACAATAGAACCATGGAAAAAGCTTGTCATACATGAAGTGATCGAATATCGATTCGATGACTGGCTAAAACAAATTGCTTTTGGTAGCAGATCTGCGGGTGGAGGCATCCCTACTATGAACTGGGCTAATGGGATTGTCTTTCAACCATTTCATTTTCCAGACACTGATGTCACTATACACGAAAAATTGAATGGTGTGCTTCATTGGTCATCCGTAATCTTTGCAATCAAAGAAAAATTCGAAAAACAGATCGTTAAAGATGATGGAACCATTAATTTCATTGATATTAGCGTGAATGATATATTTGGTAAAGTGGCAGAGTATCTTAAAGCGCAATCAAAATTTATCAAATCATCATAATTTATTTGGATAATGAGACTATGTATTGTTTTTACTTGCACTCATCTAGTTCTAATTGTTTTGTTGCACAAAAAGATCGAGCATGGTTTTACCTTTGTCCGTTATAGAATACATCATATTTGATCTTACTGCCATTTTTGTTACAAAATTATACTTTACACAAAGGTGTAGGTAATTCAAAAAAGACTTTTTCATTCTTATGTTTGATTTTGTATAAAGATCTGAAAAAGTCATAGGATTGTATTTTAACTGGTATAGCAACTTTAGAAGCGATATTGTACTAAAGTCGCGGGTTCTGGCCTTGACATAATCTAGTATTTGTTCGTCTTTACTTATGATAAAATCTGAGAATTGTTCTGCCACCTCTAATGAAAGATAGGTCATTCGTGGTTTCATATTACCGTAATCGTACGGTACCTTACCTTATTAACTTTAACTTGAAATTTTTTTGAGCTGAGTAGGAGCTTTTTTTCAACAAATACAATTTGTTTTTATGCTAGTCACAGAAATGCATGATATGCATAGTGCGTTTGTTTTGATGAATGCAGAACTTGGTAAGGAAAATAAACTTGTCAAGGAATTAAGGCAGATCCCACATGTCAAAGAGGTATACGGTGTGTACGGTGTATATGACGTATTGATGGAAATTGAAGCAGACTCTATGGAAACCTTACGTGAAACAATCACCACAAAAATCAGAAAATTAGATGGTGTCAAATCTACCTTAACTATGATAATTGTAAAAGATTAACGAACACAAATAATATTGGCTTATAATGTGCTTCTAAAGTAGAATAGCAATTGGCAGAAAGTTTACCATTTATGCTAGCTTGGTTGGCTGAACTTGTTTTTGCTAGTTGGCTCTTGTCATACGGTGCTGAACATCTTGCGGAAAGATGGGGTGCTAGATTTGTAGGTCGAACACTACTGAGTGTTGCTACTACATTGCCAGAGATTGCAATTGTAGCATACGCAGCCAAAGAGGGATCCTATGATACTGCAATTAGTGCAGCACTTGGAAGTAACCTTTTGATGATGACATTAGGTCTTGCAATAATGCTGATCATTGCAACAACTAAACTTTCAAAAGCACCAATGAAGTATATTGATGTAAAACAGTTCAAGCTTGACACTGTATTGCTGATAATAACAGCAATTGCTGGAGCTGTCATGTTTATTGATGGTTATGAAATTGTTGATGGAATTATATTTTCGGCCATGTTTGCAGTATATCTTTATCTTGCATTTCGTGAGATAAAACACGAAAAGGCAGAAAGACTTGAAAATGAAGCACATGGAGAACACCACAAGGCAAAACAATCAAAAAAACACTTTATCAAAGCACTTTTAATTTTCGCTGCAGGCACTGCGGGAATATTCATAGGTGCAGAACCATTTATTCATTCTTTAAAAGATATGTCAATAGAAAGTGGAATATCAGTCGTTGTACTGGCTATTATCATTGCACCAATAGCCGGAGAAATGCCTGAAAAAATATCTATGATGATCTTGGCTAGAAAAGGAGCATATGGCGCATCAATTGCAGTAGCAAACGTTCTTGGTTCAAAAATTTTAAACAATACATTACTTCTTGCAGTTGCAGTTTTTGCAGCTATATCATTTCGTGGGTTTACCGAAAAGATTCAAAATAACACCTTATTAGAATATCAAATGATATTGGTCACTGTAATTACACTTGTTGCAATTATTCCAATACTGAAAAACAAATTAGGATTGAAGACGGGTGTAATGCTTTTGATCTTATACGTTGTTGGTATAGGACTGCAGGCCATACTGCCAAGTCTTTAAATTGAAACTGCCTTGATTCCTTCTACTTGTACCGAGGGTGTGATCGTAGGAAGTGAATGCCAATTCAAAACATTCCTAGTGTCATTTCCTATTGATGAAATGTTTTGAAGTAACACTGGAAGGTTGTGAACTATTCGAACAGGTTTGCCAGGACTTTTAATTCTGCCATTTTCTATTATCTTGATTCCGCTTCTTGCCGTACAAGAAAAATCACCACGTTCAGGATTTACAGCATAAGTATACCATAGCCTTCCAACAAGCAATCCTTTTTTTGTATTTTTGATAATCTCATCCTTTGACACTCCTTTTCCACTTATCATCAGGTTATGAGGAGATGGAAAAGGAATTGGTTGAGCAGATCTGCCTACTGGAGAACCAGCTCTGCTTGCATTTCCTGTGGATTCCTTGTTTTCTTTGAAGGCATAAAACGAATCAGAAAAAGTACCTGAAAAAATTCCTCTATCTATTAGAGGTCTTGGAATGGTTAGAATGCCCTCATCGTCAAATGGTTTACTGCCAAGTCCTTCGGGATGATGTGGATCATCAATCAGACTAAAACTTTCAGGAGCTATTTTTCCCCCAATCTTATCTACAAAACAACTTCTTTTTTCTGAATATATTTTAAGATTAAAGTTTGATGCAAAAACATAGGCAAGCATTTCTCCTATAGCATATGGCTCAAAAATTATACTATATGTTTCTGATTCACATTTTTGTGGATTTATAGAATTTACACACATGTCTGAAGCTTCTTCACCTACTGATTCTGCATCAAATCCATTTGTCGTTCTCGATGACATGTCTCCAATACCGCTTACTGTTGAATTTCCAACATTAGATTCTGCATTTATGGTACCAGCTAAATAGGTTGCCTTATCAGTACAATTCAAACCATTGCTGTTTGCAATTTCTATTTTTTCAAAAACAATATTCAAAGAACCAGATACAGCTGTAACTCTCTTGTCTTTTGTTGCAGCATTAATCATGATGTAAGCAATGTCCGCAGCTCGTTCTCCTGAAATGCTCTCGATCTTTTGGTCAAACACATTTTGTAGTGATGGGAATTTGGCACTTTGTGGTAATGATCTCCAGTAATTCTTGGGTTTTACAAGTGAAGTTGATTTTAAGGCAGATTCAACTACGTCGTTCTTGTCCAGATTTGATGTTGTAGCAGAACCAATTCTTTTTTGATGTATTATTCTTACAGCAAGTGATTTTTCTTGGTTTTGTTTTACCTCTGCTATCTCTGAATCAGTTATCCTTACTGTTATTATCTTTCTTTCCGCAAAAAATGCCTCGTATTCATCTATGTGTAAAGCTTTGGCTTTTGAAAGCGCTGCATCACACGCAGACAACTATCTTCGCCTATTGCTTTTGAATCTATATTTATCCAGTTTTATCAATTCTTGGTAAGACCCAAATTGTGCTGTGTCGTCTATCATATCTAAAACGTCTTCTTTTTCTGATTCATACGTCTGGATTATCTTGTATAGCGTATTTCTTTGAGCAGGAACTCTTCCTATTTGCCTTATGAAATTTCTAATTTGTTTTGGTTTTAGTAATTGACCATGTTTTGCTCCCGCCGCGGTAGATATACTTTCATTAATCAGCGTACCACCAAAATCGTTAGCACCCCACGTAAGCAAAAGTTGAGACATGTTTCCTCCTTCTTTTACCCACGATATCTGGATATTGTTTATGAAATTGTTTAACATTATTCTTGACACTGCATGCATCAAAAGAACATCGTTACCGTCAGCACCNNAACATTATCGTTGAAGTTGAAGGAATTCCAAGTTTGTGAGCTGTCTTGATCACCTCTATCCAGTTTTTGACACTTATTCTTCCCGGTGATATTTTGTCACGCATTCTTTGATCTAAAATTTCTGCAGCAGTTCCAGGGAGCGAATCTACTCCAGCTTCTTTTAATCTCATTAAATATTCTTTTATCGGCAAATCTGATCTTGTTGCACCATAAAGCACTTCTTCTGGAGAAAACCCATGTATGTGAATATCTGGAATTTCCTTCTTTATTGCTCGGCAGATATTTTCGTAGGTGCTTGCCTCCATGTCTGGAGGTAACCCAGCTTGTATGCAAACTTCAGTAGCTCCAAGGTTTCTCGCCTCCTTGGCACGCCTAACTATTTCTTCTGTGGGTAGAGAATATCCCTCCTCTTCACGAAAATCTCTACTAAAAGCGCAAAAACCGCATTGCTTTATACAGACATTTGTAAAGTTGATATTTCTATTAATAACGTAAGTGACTTTGTCACCAATTCTTCTTTTTCTTAATTCGTTCGCAACTATTCCAATTAGATGAAAGTCTATGCCTTTGGCATAAAAAAGTCTTGAAGCCTCTTCGGCAGAAACTTCTTTTTCTGAAAGAGCTCTATCTAAAGTAGATGCTATTAGCGGATCAGACTGTCTTAAAAGATAATCAAACGATGATGTCTGCACTGTCATGTAAAATATCCCTTTTTTACAAGGCCTGCTGAATCTATAATCTCCGATATTCTTTCTCTTAAATGAGGGTGTACAAGTGAAATGAATTCAGGATATACAGGAAGCCTAGCTTCAAGCTCAAATCCTGCATTTGATGAATTTTTTTCCACGGTATCGATAGAAGGCCACGAAAATTCTGGATTCACATAATCGGGAGTTATTGGAGATATTCCACCCCAATCATTTATTCCCACAGAAAGAAAGTCAGCATAAGAACCTGGAGAAAGATTTGGTGGAATCTGTATGTTTGCATGTGGCATTATTATTCTCGCAAGTGCTACCATGTTTTTAAAATAGACTTGTTCTGCTGAAGGAAAACTCTTCATTTTTGTATCTCTCTTTGGTTGAAAGTTTTGTAAAATGATTTCCTGAATGTGACCAAATCTTTCATGAATTTTTTTTATCGCATATATGGAATCGATGATCTCAAAGGCAGTTTCGCCAATGCCAATGAGTATTCCTGTAGTTGTTGGAATCCCAAGATCTCCAGCATCTTCCAAAACACGAAGCCTTGNNTCTTTCCCAGAAAGACGCTCACTTGAATTCTCTAGCATCAAACCCAAACTAACGTTTGTCTTTTTTAACTCGTTCATTTCAGATTTTGTCAAATTGCCGGCATTTGTGTGAGGGAAAAGCCCCTCACTAAGTGAAATCTCTGAAGCATGTACTAAATATTCAGCAGTGCTACCAAATCCATTTTCTTTAAGCCATAATCTTGCTTCTTGATATTTCTGCTCAGGTCTTTCACCAGTGACAAACAATGCTTCTGTACATCGATATTTTTTCCCAATCTTTGCAAGATTGGAAATATCGTGTTTTGACATCATTGAAATCTTTGACTGACCAGGCTCTGACTTGTAAGTACAGTATGAACATGTATCTCTACAAAGATTTACCAAATTGAAAAAGACTTTTCTGGAATACGTAACAGTCTTTCCTTTGTTTCGATTTCTTAAGATCTGAGCAACACGATAAATTTCTGATGGATTTTTCTGTAATCCTTCATAAATCTGATAAGCATTATCCTTTGATATTTCATTATCCTCTAGCGACTTGTTTAATACTTCATAATTTGAAACAAGCTTACTCAATACCTCACATACCTAAGCCGGAGGTATTTATGCTTGTACTAAGGCTGATTGTTATTTGGTCGTTCCTCAAGAGTTAGCTCAAAGTTTGTAACGCGTCCTTCTCTAAGTATTTCTAAATCAATTGTGTCACCAACTTTCTTTTCACGCTGTAGATGAATCAAAATGTCATCGATTTTTCTTACATCTTTATGATCTACAGATAAAATTACATCTCCGCCAATCTGATATTTGATTCCGTCAATTTCTTTTGTTTCAGTTGAACCATGCAAACCTGTCTTTTCTGCAGGACTGTCTTTTACTATAGACACAACCAATAATCCTCTGGTATCTTGTAATCCAAGTATATCTGCAAGATCTGGATCAATATCTACTCCAGAAATTCCAAGCCAAGGATGTTTGTATTTGCCTTCTTTTATCAAAATTGGGACAATCTTTGAAACAGTATTAGATGGAACAGCAAATCCAATACCAGCAAATTCTCCAGTTCCTGATTGAATTGCTGTATTAATTCCAATTACTTGGCCTTTCATGTTAAGTAATGGTCCACCGGAATTTCCAGGATTTACTGCGGCATCAGTTTGAATCACATTAGGTATTGAAAATGAAGCAGTACCGGGAGTCGATAACAGTCTACCGAGTTGG
>DUJB01000068.1 GCA_013330055.1 Nitrosopumilaceae archaeon | reverse complement strand
TACGAAGTCAAATACGCAGGTGGCAAAATAAAGGCCATCATTATCGGAATAATTTTAGTAGCAATAATTACCATTATCCTTTCAGCAGGAATCAAGATCGTTGATGCAGGACATAGAGGTATTTTATTGCACTTCCAACAGATTGACGGTGTTCAATGTGACGAAAAAACAGGCGACTGTATTGCAATAAAACCACCACTTAAGGAAGGGATGCACTTTGTTGTACCATTCCAAGATGATATAGTTCAGATGGAAGTCAGGACACAAAAGTTTGAAAAGACAACAGGTGCAGGTTCAAAGGACTTGCAGGGAGTTTCAACTACAGTAGCAATCAACTATCGAGTTAGTCCAGAGTCAGCAAACCTACTTTTTGCTACAGTTGGGTTAGATTATACAGTTAGAATCATAACACCAGCAGTGGATGAAGTTGTAAAACAGATCACAGCAAGATATAACGCAGAGGAACTTATCACCAAAAGAGAAATTGTCAAAGGGGAGATTGTTCAGGCATTAGGTCAAAGACTAGCAAGATTCAATCTCTTACAACAGGAAGTCAGTATTACAGACTTTCAATTTTCGACACAATTCTCTAATGCAGTTGATGCCAAAGTAACCGCAGAACAAAATGCAAAGACAGCTCAAAATGTAGTTGCGATCAAAGAAGCAGAAGCACAACAAGCCCAAGCTGTAGCACATGGAACACAGCTTGCAGCAATTGAAACAGCAGAAGGTGTAAAACAGGCACATATCCTTGAAGCAGAAGGTCTTGCACAGGCAATTACAATCCAAGCTCAAGCAAACCAGGAGGCCATTAGGCTACTGACAGAAATGTTAAGAAACAACCCAGAGTATATTGAATATCTGAGGTTATTGCAGTGGAACGGTGTCTTACCAGATACATTGGTCATTACAGATTCGGAAGGAAACAATCTACTATTACAAATTCCAACAAAAACCATACAACAGCAACCGCAGGAGTAATCAAATAATGGCATCGGGCCTTATAATCAGAATAATTATAATCGCCTCCTGTGTAGCTGGATTTTTTCTATTTTACAAGTTTTATTGGGAAAAAAAAATTGACAGAAAGGACTGTATTGAAATGTTGAGGTCTAAGGGAATAGCTGATCATCCAGAATCAATTACAAAAAGATACTACAAACTTCAGGGAGATAATCTTTCAGAAAAAGATGTAAGGAAATTGACAAACCAATACATACATCTCAACAGGGAATTCTTCCTAACTATGTATGATTTAGTATCTAAACGAGAGGAGGAGAATAAGGGAAGTGATTAAACATTTCATATAGCTGGCGTGAAAGATTACGGTTGCGACTTGGCAAGCTTATTGAAAAATATAACCTAGAACCAAATGATCTTGATTGGGTTGAGGATCACATTGAGGAATTATGTCGGGTAGCTGACATAAAGTGCAAGGCAATTGATCCAAACAAGGCAGTAGATCAGGTGATTGACGAGTTAGACAATGAGGCATTTGACAAGTTTTCCAAAGGGGTAATTGACGAAGTAAAGGCAAGAATTGACAAGAACAAAAGGTTGGAGAAGAAACGTAAAAAGAAAAAGACCTTTGAGGAGGAATCAGTCGAAACTCAAATACCAATTGTATATCCAGACAACGTTGCACCATTTGAAAAACCACAAGCGATGGAGGCCACACCACATGGATGATGTATTAAAAATTACATTACCAAGTTTTATTGGGATACTAATAAGCACACCAATAATGTTAATGATTGATTTAGCAAAGCAAGATCAGATTAGCATGTTCTTAATTTTATCTCCAATGATGGCAGGTGCATTAATCAGTATGATTTTTGCATTTACAAGTTCAACAATGGGCATAAGAAATTTCAAAAAGGACAATAAAAATGAGTAAAAAAGAATCCTTGTATCTTGGAATAGATAAGGAAGGAAAACAAATCGGTTTGTTTAAAACCAGTGAACAGGCACTTGAAAACCCCAAGGTTAATTATGCAGAAATATGGGATCTAAATAAAAAAACAGGACAGTTTCATCCAACTATACATTCAATTGGAAAATTAACATTGTTGCCACGAAAGGGAGATGTAGAAGTTGAGCAGTGAAAATAAAAAGAAGACAAAAGAGGATTTAGAAAAAAAAATAGTTGAACTGGAAGGCAAACTTTCAGACCTTAGTAGTATGTTAGGTAATGAATCAGTAAGACCACTAACACCATCTATGCTGAAAAAGAATCCTCCACCAGAACGTCCGTTGATAAGAATTTCAGAGTCAGAACCACCAAGTTATGAAAGACCAAAATTTCGTGATTATATCGAAGATTATGAAAAAACTTATTTGAATCGTTTAGATCAAAAAAGACTCGATGACGAGAAAGCAATTGCAGAGGAAAAAAAGCAGATTAGTAAACAAGATGGAACAATGCCTCGTGGAACAATGCCAAAAGGATTTGGTGTCGATCCGAAATCGCCTTTTTCATTAATCATGTCCTATGATAAAAAAAATGCAAAAGCAATACTAAAATCAAAAAGATGCCTTGGTTGTAAGAAATTTTTAGATAAACATCACGTAATACTTTGCCATGAATGTGCAAATAATAAAATGACAGAGCAAGAGTTTAAACAAGTAATACGAAGATTCACAACTTGGGGATTTTACAAAAAATCATTTTTCACAAATATTGCATTAAAACTAAACCTTGCAAAAGTAATAACGGAAGAAGAAAAACATGAATAAATATTTACTATTTTGCTTTATAATGTTTGGATTATCAATAGGTAGTGCCTTATTTACTTTAGAGAGTTTGATGAATGGAAACGCAGATGGATTCTTGCTTGGTATATTGGGGGTATCTGCCTCATCAATCATTGGATTTATCTCAACCCAGAAGGCAAAAGAGGTAGAGATAAAGCATGAGTGATCTTCCATTTCACATAAAAATTATGGCCTCATTAGGAATTATCAAAGTAACACAAAAAAATTTAGAATCAAAATCAGATCCAAAAGTTTATCCAAAAAGACAATTTCCACACTTCCCAAGAATTCCACTATCTACTATTTTTCCTTTAATATTTATAATTATAATAATATTTACAGCTTTACCACTGTTGTCTGATAACAGTAATGATCCATCCCAAACATTACAGGACAAGGCAAAAGGCATAGCAGAAAGGGAAGAAAAAAACGAATGGGAAAAAATTAATTGGGATAATCCAGAAATACTACCAAAGTTATTCAAACAAAAAGCCGATATTGACAATTCAAGTTGCGAGCAATTAGGACCGATGTTAGAAAACGAAAGATGGACACTCAGAGCCTATATAGCTCATACAATATTGGAGAAGAACTGCGTATAAAATAAAACCTTTTGTATTAGTACACAAATAACCAAAGCAGTGTGAGTATACAAAAATTTCTAAACTACAAGCAACTGGTCTACGATCTGATAGAGAAAAGCGGTTCAGTTGGATTAACACACCAGGAAATTGATAAAGAATCCAAGCTCCATCACGACACAAGGCAGAAAATTCTTTACCGATTACGTGACGAAGGAAAAATCTATTTCAGCGTTCATGTGGCAAAATGGAAGTTATTAAAGCATAAATCAAGATTTGAGTGCGAGTCAATGGAGTGGTGTGCTGGATGAAGATAAGATCCAATGTTACAATACAAGACTGGATGAAGATGGTAGGAATAGGCGTTATTTACGGAGTTATGTTATCAGTAGTCGCAGTAGGATTTTTAGAATATTACCTGAATCCAGTGTTAGAGGGCTTTATCATAATGACTGATTACTTTGAAAAGCAGTATGGTGAAGATGCAAACTACTTCCTCGAAATTGCTGAGTATGATGTTAATGAATTAACTGATCAATTTAAGGAAAAAATAGAACTGGAAAATTGGGAAACAATGACTGAAGGCCAAGGAGTGAACAAAATGTATGGAATATTGGATCAGGTTACAGGCGAAGTAAGAGATAGGATCTGGGCTATAATACTATTTTTTGTAACTCCTTTACTTGTATCTCCTTTAGTATTATGGATTATGATCCGATTAGGTCTTTATTGTGCAGACAAGACAATCAAACTTTCAAATTTAACTGTAGATTATAAAAAATTTAGAATATGGCGTGAATAAATTTACATGATAGCGATCTTAAATCATAAAGAATAATCTTATATTCAAATTATCCACATCACAAACGAGTTGGGAGAATCAAATGCCTAGTTTTGGATTCATTATAGCTATTGTTGGTGCAAGTATCGGTATGCTAATTGGACTCATGCTTTTTAGTGAAATATCTTCATTACTTGATTGTACTACAGTAGAACCTGAAGCCTTTAAGCAAGAATGTGAAAACGCAAAATCTGTTGGATGGACAGTAATTGCCATATTACCAATTGCATTATTCTTCGCAATATTTGCAATATTTGGTGGATTTGAATTTGATTTTGGTGGTAAAATAAACAACATGCAAAAAATTCTAAGAGTATCACAAAAAAATGGTAAAACTAAAATAGAGAACATAACAATCAGTCAGAAGTTGATGTTATTCTTTGGGTTGGCAAAGGTGAAAAGATATGACTGAAACCGAAACTAAAACTATAGAAGAATTAAAAAAGAAAATTCATGAACTAGAACTTGAAATTGCTAAACTGAAAGGTGCAAATGAAGCATTGATGGCACTTTATCACAGTCGTCCAACTACTACTATTATTGAAAGAAACCCACCAAAACCAAGAACATACCCACCTCCATTTCCACTATGGCCAAAAAAATATCCAAGTTATGAATCTAAATTTTGCAGGTAATTTTATGAACGGATGGAAATCAACTACAATTTCAGTTTATTTAATCACCTTTAAAAATAATGATACTCCTCACATGATAGTTAAAACAAAAGAAGACGCTGTAGAATACTGTAAAGTTCATCCTCAGTATGATTGGGATTGTTGGGGTATAGAAACCAGAATTCCACAACTTGCAGTTAAAATAAAGAGAAAACATAAATGAAAACCAAATCTGTAACCAATCAAGTCTATTGTTGCGAAGTATGTACCTATGAATCACCTAACAGCACAATGTTCAATACTTGCCTAGTATGTGGTAAAAATTACTGTGTCATGAATTGCAAGAGTGATTTGTATTTCATTTATAACCAAAATATTTGTAGAATCTGCAAAGAGAATCCAATGATTGAAGAACTTACAGACAAGTGGCTAAAAGAGTGGCGTGAGAAGCTACCATTTGTTAAGAAAAGTTATCAAGACATAAGTAAGGAGGCTCTTAAACTAGATAGAAGATTTTCAATAGATTGGGATAAGAATTTAAAAAAATACGAGGAAGAACAATCGAGAATTACAAAATGAGTACCTGCAAGTCAGACAATTCTTTTTTCTTTATATTTATTCCACTTATGGCGATGATGTTTCTCATAGTCAATCTAAACTCAATCTCAAATAACAATGAGGACAGTTTGTTGACCGATGAACAGAAATTAGCGAAGCAGAAAGTAATAGCACAAGAAAAAGAAAAAGAGTTTATTAAAAAACAACAAGAGGCAAAATGGTGGGATGAACAGATAACCTATGTCTTAGATGAGAAACCACTCCCGATAGTTGGGATTGGTGGCTTGATAATATTTCTGACATTAATTAAAACATCACAGATGCGAAGTCAAATTTTTAGTTTTAGTGAGAGTAGATGGCTTTCTTGGTTAAACATGCCAACAGTTATTGTAATTTTTACAGGAATGATATACCTTGCATGGTTAGCTGGGTATGTTGATCCTACAGGTGCAGAAATATGAAGACAAGAACAAGTGGCCATTTTTATATATTTAAAACTAAAAAGGCGGAAATTGGTTTGAATGAAACTCCAAAGAAAACAATTCATATCTTTTCAAAAACTCAGAGGATGCAGATTNNAATAGAAGGCTCGTTCTTGGGTTAGCAAAAACGAACCAGCATGGATTTATGGTTTCCACAAACATTACATTAGCATCATATCTAAATCATAAAAATATAAAAGTATTGGTATTAAAAAAAAGAAAAGGAAAGATAATTAAATTTGTGAGAAAGCGAATAGAGCTCCTGCACCTGCGATCGCAGCAGAAAGGATCATACCAAACCAATCTGGTCTGCCTGATTTTGCCATTAATTATTGTAATGGCAGGTAAGTTATAATCATTATGCCAAGGGAGATTCCTAAAACAAATGGAAGAATAATCCAATCCATGATCCCATTTAGCATAGTTTGATCTCTATTTTATGAGGTAATAAAGTTATAAGTTTAAGTTATAAGTTTAATAAGTTAATATCCGATCCACTAACAATGACATGGGAAACTAGTCAAAACAGAATTGAAGAACAAAATCATAATCCGAGTCAGATTCCATTTGAAGAACACGCCAACTATCCGAGTCATTTTCATGTTGAAAAACACTACAAGAATACGAGTCAATGCAAACCTGAAGAACATGGCGTAATTCCGAGTCATNNCATTCAATATATGAAATACATGATGCACTTTCGAGTCACGACTATGTTGAAAAACAATATAAGCATACGAGCCATGATAGTTTTGAAAAACACAGAGAGAATTCGAGTCAAAGAGAAGTTAAAAAAAATCAAGGAGATCCGAGTCAATTAAAGCATGAAGAACAGAATATACTTCCGAGTCACAAACCACATGAAAAACAAGATTTGATTCCGAGTCATTCCAATTTTGGAAAACACATTAGATATACGAGTCAATTTTCAATTGAAAAACAATGTCAATATACGAGTCAAAACACTATTGAAATACAACATAGCATTTCGAGCCAAATGGAAGATGAAAAACGAAAGAAGCTTTCGAGCCAATCAATAATTGAAATACATAGAATTGATTCGAGTCATGTAGATGATCTTGAAATACAAAAGACGAATCCGAGTTGCAATCCATATGAAAAACATGGTGTCATTACGAGTCAACAATCTGATGAAAAACATGACCTTATTACGAGTCATACCAACTTTGTAGAACAAAGTAACAATACGAGTCATGTTATAAATGAAAAACAAGTAGTTGTTCCGAGTCAGCATAAAATTGAAGAACAAGCTAATAATACGAGTCACCTACTACATGAAAAACATGGTGTAATTCCGAGTCAGCAACCAAATGAAAAACATGGAATAGTTTCGAGTCAAACCATATTTGAAGAACATAACGGTTGTCCGAGTCTTAGAACAGTTGAAGAACAAAAGAATAATTCGAGTCATAGAGGATTTGAAAAACAATATAATAATACGAGTCAAAGTTTAATTGAAGAACATGACAAAGATACGAGTCACAGTGTAAATGAAAATCAAAACACTCTTACGAGTCAAAAGAAAATTGAAGAACATGCGGAACTTACGAGTCTAAAGCAGCTTGAAGAACAGAACAACTTTACGAGTCACAGTTCTATTGAAAAACAAATTACGAATCCGAGTCAATGTAGAATTGAAAAACATAATCAGTATCCGAGTCATTTTCCAATTGAAGAACACTGGCATCCGAGTCATGTGAAGATTGAAAAACATTCCATGAATACGAGTCAAAGTTTACTTATAGAACATAAAAAAAATCCGAGTCAATGTATAATTGAAGAACAAAATCATAATCCGAGTCAGTATTCTCTTGAAGAACAAGTCATGAATTCGAGTCATCTCAATATTGAAGAACATAATACGGATGCGAGTCAAACAGTTCTTGAAGAACAGATAGGATATACGAGTCATGTCGATTTTGAAATACAAAAGACCAATACGAGTCATAGTTTCAATGAAGAACAGAACAGGGATACGAGTCAAAACAATATTGAAGAACAATTTGTAAATACGAGTCAGAATACCATTGAAGAACAAAAGATAGATCCGAGTCAAATAACTTATGAAGAACAAGAAAATACTTCGAGCCTAACAACCATTGAAAAACAACAAGCCAATTCGAGTCATCATGTAAATGAAAAACAAATGAAGGATACGAGTCAAAACATTATTGAAGAACAAACTAATCATTCGAGTCAATATGGAAATGAAATACGAAAAATTATTACGAGTCACCAACCATTTGAAGAACATGAAGAAAATTCGAGTCATAGGTTTGTTGAAAAACAAAGTAAAGATACGAGTCATTTTATAATTGGAAAACATATAGAAGATACGAGTCCAAATCGCTTTGGAAAACAAAAGGATGACACGAAATGAGTAATTCAAAAAAATCAAAGAACGTAATGCGAGTGGAATACCAAGAACCGCAACTTATTCCACTTCCAATTATGCGAGGATTGGTAGAAATTTTCTATGACTTTCAAGGACAGCGAATAGCAACTTTCAATAACGTATTGATGAATTGCGAACGAAATGGAATTTCCGAAGAAGACTTGGAGAAAAAATATGGAGTAAAATCACTGATTGAGGAAGCAAAAACTTTTGAGAATAAGATTAAGAAAAGACTTGATTCAGAGGTTGTAAATTATAAAATCTATGACAAATACTTGCAACACATCCAAGGTATAGGTTCAATACTTTCAGCAGGGCTAATTGCTAACATTGGTGACATTTCAAAGTTTGATACTATCTCAAAATTATGGATGTACGCAGGATTAGGTTTTAACAAGTTTTGTCCAGAGTGCGAGCATCCAACTTATGTAACAGTAGAATATGAAGATCGTGAAGGCAACATAACTAAAGGTAAGAAGTTAAAGCCATTTGAAAACTGCCCAGAATGTAATCACAAAACAACTCCGATAATTCAAAAGCGAACCAAAGGCTACCAAGACAATTGGAGTCCAAGATTAAGAGTTTTATGTTGGAAATTAGGATCAAGTTTTGTAAAGCAAAAAGCAGCCAAGTCAGGCTATAGAAGAATTTACGAAAGTTTCAGGCGAGATGATACAGAGTTTCATCCAACCAAAGTTAAAGAGAATGGTAAGACAAAATACAATGACGGTCACATGTATAACCGAGCTGTGAGAAAAACTGTAAAGATTTTCATGAGCCACCTGTGGATAACATGGAGAGAGATGGAAGGCTTGGAAGTAAAAGCACCTTATGTAGAAAAAGTTTTAGGCCACGACATAATAAAACCATTCAAAGACAGATGACTTGGAAAGACAGAATCGGCCTTGCACTAAAGAAAGGTAAATTCACAAAAGAAGATGTCAGTCTTGCAGTAGACTTTAACACATGTGCAATTAGTGAAAGATTAAATAAAAAATTCATCAATAATAACCAGGCATTTGAATATCTCACACCTAAAGCTGGTTCACTAGGTTCAAGATTTTATCATCATGTTCACTCAAACCAAGTAAGATCAGCATTAGCAATTTATAAAAAGATACAAAAACTAAAGAGATTAAGGCGAAGAAAATGACACAAGAAGTTAGATTCAACCCATACTTGGATTATAATGAGAAGAATTTTGGATTGGTAAAGCTTCGGGCAAAGTATCCAAATGAAACTGAGGATCAGATTTATGACAGACTTTTTGGTAGGACAAAGAGATGAGTGACAGAGATATGCGAGTAGTCAACTGTCCGTTTTGTAAAGGTGGAAATAGATGGTTTTACAATATAGAGGAACTAAAAGATCATTATAATAATTTACATTTTGTTTCTCATGAATGGGATGAACGATGGAAAATTTAAA
>DUJB01000069.1 GCA_013330055.1 Nitrosopumilaceae archaeon | reverse complement strand
ATGCATTTTTAATTGGAGCCTTGTTGGGTTCATAGTCCAGCCGGTTATGACGTCGCCCTTACACGGCGAAGATCCAGGGTTCGAATCCCTGTGGACCCATTTTTTATAGGTTCAATCAAAATGAGAAATTGGACTTGAAAAGAGTAACTGCACTATACCTTAAGCGCAATAGTATGTAATTGATGATTTAATTTAGATCAAAAGGCAATTTGTTTAGTTTGATTGATTTCCAGTACAATTTCTATAAATTTTTGTAGTTGGTGGAAAAACTCTATTCCTCTTTCTGTAACAACAAAAAAACGCTTTTTCTTTTCACTTTTAGTCTCAATCAATCCACTATCAATTAACTTTTGACATTTCTCTACTGCAGAATTATGTGAAAGATTTGTTCTCCTCGCGATGGATGATATTATTGTTCCACTAGTTCCACAATCCATTGTGGCATGTAAAATATCTGAAATTATCACCAATTCAGTTCTGTATTGTTTCTTCATGTACTTTAATCACATCCAAAATGATAAAAAATAGAAAAATTGAACATCTTTACTCACATTCCTGCAAACTGTTTGTCAAGTAGTGATTCAAGAAGGTTCAACATTTCTTGGGTGTGTCCTACATATAGAACAATTATGTCGCCTTGTGTGTAAAAGTGTGGAGTATCGATCCAGCGGATAATGCTCGTACCTATCTCTGTTCCATCTTCAGAAACTAGGAGTGCTGCATTTTGGGCCTCTGTTGCAGAAGAAAATTCATAGACTTGAAGATTCTCTCCATTCACCGATATTACTATAGTTGGAACAGAAAATGAAGAATCTTCCAATATCTCTACAACTTTCGCAGTAATGCCTTTTTTTTCAAGGGCATCAATGAACGAATCATAATCATGTACTGGGGCTATTTGCATTGAGAGGTCATCCAAGTCTGATAATCTTTGAATAAACTGACTATTCATTTCATCCCAATCTTTATCAGTTATTGCTGATATTACTCTGCTTTCTGAAACGATCAGCTTAACTGTATGTGGAGTCAGTACCTGAGCTAACATTTGTCCTTCTCTGTTACCAAATCCTGCATGTGCTGATGTGTATCTTGCTTCAATGTTGTACTGTACTGGAAAAGATTCCATTACTGATACATATTCAACTTGAAGCGTATCTATCAACCCATCAAACGCAAATGTGGGAGATTCTAAGATGAATCTTCTAGCTTCCTGAATTGCTATGTCTCTCTGTTCTTCAAACTCCTTTACACCTATTTTTCCTTGCACATTGTTAGCATCAATAGGACTTGCATTGAAACTTGCAAATGCTAAGGCAAAGTACACACCAATTACAATAGCTACAATTGCTCCTATTACTATAGGCAAAACGATTTTTTTGTGTTTTTGTTGTGTTGACATTTTTTGTCATATTCCAATTAATTAATAGGATTATAACCTTTGATTAAATTCAAATTTAACTTAATTTTTTATTAAAAATTAGTGAAAAACCTTCAAAGTGATAAATATTTTTTATTGACTGACAAATTACAAGAAAAATAGGATTCAGAGTTGAGACAGATCAACTTTTAGTTTTGCATTATTGTTATTTCCTAAAAATTCTAGATGTGGATAATCATGTTATCTGATTCTATTTTTCAATTAATAATTTGAGTCTTGGCAGCGAACTCTTGTAAAGTAAATCATACTTTGAAATCGTCTGGTTAAATTTAGATTTTGTAACATTGTTTGTTCCAATGTATCCCGACCAGGTAATTTTTGTCAGGTTTTTTCCNNAGAACCATCCTGGAATGTAATGAGTCGTGTTGCACCAACTCCTTTTCTTTTCTTAGATGTGATAACACACTTTTTTATACCGACAATCCAATTCGCTAAATTTCCAATCTCACTTAATCTTCTCCAAGCTCTTTGCGGTGAAACATGAACATCAACTGATCTTGTCACCATTCCATTTAGGAATTGCCTTGGCATACTAAATCTAAAATCCTCTAAACCCCTGTGGTCTACAAAGTTCAGGATGATCCTTTAGATATGATATTTTCCCAAGTATTGCATCTTTATCTTCTGGAAAAGTACCGCCTATTGGATACGCATTTGAGCCATGGTTGGCTCTGAATATGATTGGAGATTTTGGCTCAATCTTACTTACTAAATTCTCAAGCTCAACCAAGGCATCAGCATCATCTATTGGTACAAAAGGTTCCTTGAATTTTGTCATAAATTCCTCTCTAATTCCATCTTCGATGTGTAGTGTAAGAGCACCAAGATACTGTGGCGAAACTTCACTAACTACTTTGGCCGTGTCATCAATGTGTTCTTTTGAATGAGTCTTTCCTCCAAGACCAAGTATTATCATACATGAAATAGTATATCCTGCATCCATAGCTTTCTTACATGCTTTGATAATGGTTTGACCAGTTGCACCCTTTGTTACTTTTTGTAGAATTTTATTAGAACCACTTTCTATTCCTATGTAAAACATTGTAAGCCCAGCATCATAGAGTTTTTTCAAATCTTCAGAAGATTTTTCAAGTAAATTTTTTGGCATTGCATAGCATGATATCCTCTCTATCTTTGGAAATTTGGTATGTAAATAATCAAGTATCTGAAGCATTTTGTCTGTAGAAAGGTTTAGTGCATCACCATCTGCCAAAAAAATCCTTCTCGTGTCTTGCATCTGTTTAGCGACTAGATCAATTTCTGTTTTTATTTCATCCCAAGGTCTTTCTACATAATCTTTGGTTCTATACATATTACAAAAGGAACAGACGTTAAAAGAACAACCAAGTGTTACCTGAAATATGAGAGAGTCTGCCTCTGAAGGCGGCCTGTATAATGGATAATCGTACGATAGCATGATTTCTTTTCCATTTTGCTCAATTTATCGGTTATTCTAATTCAAATCCATATCGAACCGCTTTAAAGCAAGATTTGCAAATTAGATGTATGAAAACACAATCTGCTAAGGAGTTAGTTCCAAGGTTTTTTGAAAAAACTGCACACACTTATGACAAAATTGTAAACCTGACTACGTTTGGCAAGGACAAATATTGGAAAAAAGAAATCATAAAAAAAGTTCCAAACTGTAGTTCAGTACTTGATCTCGCATGTGGCACTGGAATACTGACATTTCAGATTGCCAAGAAATTACCAGATGCAAAAATACTTGGTGTTGATATCACAGAAAGCTATCTGGAGATTGCTAGAAAAAAACTAAAACATTATCAAAAAATTTCCTTTTTATGTCAGGATGCTGAAAAACTAAATCTTGGTCAAAAATTTGATTGTATAACATCATCTTACATTCCAAAGTACTGTAACGCTGAGGCTCTCATCAAAATGTGTTTGAACCACCTAAATCCAGGCGGTAAAATTATTCTACACGATTTTACTTGTCCTAAAAACAAAATCGTTAGATCATTATGGAATCTCTATTTTGTTGTGCTACATTTGGCTGGATTTCTTTTACCTAATTGGGAAGATGTGTTTGTAGAGCTCCCCAAATTGATAAGAGAAACAAGATGGCTTGATGATTACGAGGATACTATGAAAAAATATGGCCTTCAGGTAGACAAACAATCTCTAACTTTGTATACATCATCTATTCTGACAGGCATTAAGAAGATCTAATCTTATTTCTTCAGTGATAACAAACCAGATTAAATTATTATGCCGAATCTCATAATCTCGCGTTAATTTTTTATCGTCAAGCTCTACATTAATTTCTAGAGTATTTCGTTGTACAGTAATGTTGTGCTTTCTAAGTATGTTGCCAATTCCTTCCTTTTTTTGCAACAACTCTGTCATTATTAATTTTGGAATATTTTTGGAATCAAATTTCACTGTTGCACGAACAATTGGCACTTGATCAAATGCTATGACGATTTTTCTACTGTATCTAGTTCCAGATATCAAATTCTGTTCTATTACATCCAGACGCACCGGTTGTTTGAGAATCTCTTCAATTGTTTGTTCAACATGTCCTACTGGAGCATCAAGAAGAGTTTTTGCCAAAAAATCAAGAGATACTGCCACAAAATTATATCACAACTAGATCAATTAAGCATGTCTTAAGATAAAATAAAAAACCGTACTTGCAATTACTCCTATACTGATTATCTTTAGAATCTTTTCTTTTTTGTAAATTCCTGAACAATCTGTAGACTGTTTTTTGAGATCTTTGTACTTTCTTGAAGTTTTAATCAATATGTAACTTAACACTCCAGCTAAACCAGACATGAGAAGAGTTTCTATGGTAATGGTGTTTGCCTGTATGGCAGAACCCGCTAACACTGGGAGTATTCCCCATGATANNTGGGGAATCTAAGGACGCGTAGTATATTCCAATAACAAAAGCTCCTCCCAAAGAAAGTAGAGATGCTGTCCAGATGTATTTTTTTGGTAAAACTCCCCATGGTTTTGATTTGCTGCCAAGCGAATCAAGATAATGTGCAGATATTCCTAGTGCAAGAAAATACAAAACACAAATAGCTACTAGTCGTTCTAAAGAAAAATTTACAGCAAACGAACCCCATGCAGCAAATGATACCACCATTCCTGTGTATGGCAAAAAAAGTATACCTACTCCAATTCTGAAGTTTTTAGAACCAAATCTTGGAACAAACCATTCTGAAGTTCTGTCCTTTTGCATTATTTCTTAAATGGCGTTTGTTGCTTATATTGTTGGTTTTATTTAACTAGAATTTCCGGATACCAACTATGATATTATACATTATGATTCCTGTTACCAATACTACAATAACAGGAATTCCAAGAATTATTCCAAGATTAAAAAGTATTTTTAGCATTTGACAATGACTCAATTCTGCCTTTGTGTTTTTCTTTATACAAAGTTCTACAGGAAGTACAACAAAAAAATCTCTCCATGTTTGCAAATTTGAAAATACTTGGTTTTCCTTGTACAGGCCCTTTACAATAATCGCAAGTCATCTTCACCAACGCACCTTTGTCAAGTTTTATGCCATGACCCTGATGTACCTTGTAACGAATTTGATCTAGTCGTTTACTTGTCTTACTCTCCAGTTTTCCCATGTCTAAAATAGGAGAAACTGCCTTAATCAGGCCAACATTGACAAGCCTCTCGTATCTGGCTTTGACAGTAGGAGTGCTGACTTTGATCTCTCTTGAAATTTGGCGAAAGGATTTTCTTCCATCTCTGATGAGAGATTCGAGTAGTGCAACATCAATCTCATCCAATCTAAATGGCATCTATAGACGTTATTCAGCTATCGGTATTTGAACATTTTACATTTGTAAAGAGATTTCTAACTTGTCATTTGTAAAGTTCTGTTCTTAAGTATCAATCTATTGATAAAAAATACATGTCAGTACAAACTATAGCAAAGAAATCAGTATTGTTAATAGCATTTACTTTATTTTCTCTAGTTTTTGTTGGAATANNATGATTGTACTACCATGTACATTGCCACTAGTCTTCATCATAGTTCCATTAAGCATGGGGCAAGGGCACAAAAAAGGACTTTTCATGGCTTTGTTATTTGGAGCTGGATTAACAACCACCATTACTTCCTATGGAATTGGAGTTGCAATTCTAGGTAAAACAGCATCGCTTGATCAAATTTCTTTTCTGATGTTTCTTGTTGCAGGAATTGCTGCTTTTGTCTTTGGATTATCGCAACTAAAGCTCATTAAACTAAAAATGCCATCTTATTCTGGTACGCCAAGATTCATTCAAAATCGCGGTGATTATGCAAAGTCTTTTTTGATGGGTACTTTGTTGGGAAATGCTGGAGTAGGATGTCCTAATCCGTTGTTTTACTGGTTGTTAATTTATGTTGCAAACACAAGTAGTGTAGAAATTGGCGCGTCACTTGGTCTTGTACATGGCATCGGAAGATCGATTCCATTAATTCTGATGTCTGTACTTGCAATTATTGGCATAAATGCTACAAAGAATCTCACATCAAAAAGAGTTTCAATAGAAAAAGCCACAGGATGGATGCTTGTTGTTATTGGTTCATTTCTAATAATCAATGGACTTCCAGGAGGACATCAATGGTATGAAGGAACATTTGTTCATATTGCATGGAACAATCTCGTATCTATCACTAGTCTGCCTCCAGAGTTTCATGTTGGCCAACATATGCATGAAAACATCTATGGATATGAAGTTCCCAAAGAATATGCGCCAATCATACTATTTGGTTTAATAGCTATACCCGTTGTATGGTATGTCATCAATAGGAAAAAGGAGGTAATAATATGAAAGATCCAGTGTGCGGAATGGAAGTAGATAAGAAAAGTGAATCTTTAACTCATAATGGAAAAGAGTACAGATTTTGTTGTGCGAGCTGCAGGTGGGCTTTTGAAAAAAATCCCAACCAATTTGTAGAAAATAAGACATGAAAGTAGAAATATTGACTACACCAGACTGTGCAAATTGTAGCATACTTGAAAAGATGCTCAACGACATTGGTGTTTCATATGAAAAAATTGACATAACTGAAAAACCAGAATATCTTCAAAAATATCCAATATACACTGCACCTGGTTTGGTTTTAAATGGAAAATTAGAATTTACCGGCATACCAAAAAAAGAAAAACTCGTTGAAATACTGAATATGCCAAAATGAAATATCTCACAACACTATACTTGTAATGTGACCTTTCTCCCGAAGACCTTTTAATTGTTTGAAGGTACACGAAACTGTTCAAAATGGCAGGTGATCCATACGCAAAGCGTCTCTTGTGGTTTGTCTTTGCTGGATCAAAAGGCGGTCTGAACAGAATGCGTCTCATATCTACCATACGAAAGACGCCACTTAATGCTAATCAACTAGCAAAGGAGCTTGGACTGGATTACAAAGCAATCCAACATCATATAGGCGTACTTGAAAAAAACAACCTCATAACACGAGTTGGTGACAAATATGGTGTCATTTTTTTCATTTCTACATTCTTAGAAGTCAATTTAGAAACATTTGATGAAATTGTAACCAAATTGGAAAAAGGTAAATAAGCTTAGGATGATGAATTTTTCTTAATGGAGCCAATAATGACAATCAGCACAATCGTATCTGGTCTAAACATGATTGTGTTGGGTGTTTTGATTGGCGTGTTTGCTAAGATATATCAAAAAACAAAAGCACAGCTTCCATTAGGTATGATATTTTTTGCAGGATTATTATTTTTGCATAACATAATTGGAGTATATGCATACTTTTCTATGATGGAGCTTTATGCTGCAGCGCTTTTACCATATCTTCTTGCAGTTCATATCGCAGAATTTGCTGGCATATTGATCTTTCTTAAGATCACATTACAATAGCTCTGATTTATTTGTGAGTCATATAGAGTATTTTTGTTAGACAACAACACATATTTTTATTAATTAAATTCTTCAAATAATTTTTTATCATTATACGATAGATATTTAAACTTTACATGTTAGAGTGCAATGATGTTAGACTTAGTTCCAAAAAAATTATTTCTTACTAGAGGAAAGGGAGTACATGAAGATCAACTAACTAGTTTTGAGTATGCTTTACGCGATGCTGGAATTGCAAACACGAACCTGGTTCTAATATCAAGTATATTTCCACCAAGGGCAAATATAATTTCTAAGACTGAAGGGTTAAAATTGATAAGACCTGGCACTGTGCAATTTGTGATATATGCTAGGCAGCAAAGCAATGAACCACATAGATTGATGGCTGCATCAGTTGGTATTGCAGAACCAACTGACAAAAACAAACATGGCTACCTATCTGAATATCACTCATTTGGTGAAACAGAAAAAGAAGCCGGAGATTATGCTGAAGATATTGCTGCACAAATGCTGGCCTCATCTCTGGGAATACCATTTGATCTGAATAAGAGCTGGAATGAAAAGAGACAACAATGGAAAATCTCAGGCGAGATTTACAAGACACGAAATATCACACAAAGTGCTATTGGAGATGCAAGGGGGCGTTGGACTACTGTATTTGCAGCAGCAGTTTTACTTTTTTAAATTAATTACTTGTGATTATACCAAGAGCACAGGATTTTATAACCCGATCCCAATTCATGATTTGTGAAACCTGGCAGACCAGTAAAGGACATTTCAATAAAAAAAAATGACAGTATCCAAAGCATATTTGATCAAATGTCAAAATCTGGAGGATTTGAATCAAGAAATCTTGTAGAGGGACTGGACATACTTTGTACCATGATTGAAGACAAGACATGTCTAAGGTTTCTGTCCTTTGTTGCTGCAATAACATCAACTGGATTGAGAGGAATAATTAAAGACATGATAAAAAACAAGATGTTTGACGTTGTAATCACCACATGCGGAGCACTAGACCATGACATTGCAAGGTATTTTTCAAATTATCTGGAAGGTTCGTTTACACTTGATGACAATGAACTTGCAGACAAACACATCCATCGATTGGGGAACGTGCTTGTCCCAATGGAAAGCTACGGTCCAATAATTGAAGAAAAGATGCAAGCATTTCTTGAAAAAGAATACAAGAGTGGCAAAAAGGAAATGTCAACATCTGACATTACAAAGATGATTGGAAAAAATCTGGGCGAAGGTTCATTTCTTTATTGGGCACACAAAAACAACATTCCAATTATTGTACCTGGAATAATGGATGGTGCAGTTGGCAGCCAGATTTGGCTGTTTACACAAAAACATCATGATTTCAAACTAAATGTAGCTGCAGATGGTGACTTGTTGTCTGGTCTCATATTCAAGGCAAAAAAATCAGGCGCTCTCATGATTGGTGGAGGCATATCAAAACACCATACACTGTGGTGGAACCAATACCGTGATGGGCTAGATTATGCAGTCTATATAACAACAGCTCAGGAGTTTGACGGTAGTCTGAGCGGGGCACTTGTCAGAGAAGCCATATCGTGGGGTAAGGTCACTCAAAAGGCAAAACAGACTACGATACATGCAGAAGCAACAACAATACTTCCGTTTCTATATTCTGCGCTGCTTTCAAGACTCAATCTAAAAAATTAGATACCAAACAGCTTTCCAATAACGCCTATTTCATACATTATGTTGATTCCGATTAACAAGCTCGCAGTACCTGCAACATATCGTAAAATTCTATTTATCTTAACAATATTGGATGTAAATACAAATGGTAGACCAACGAGTCCACTTATGACAGCCATTTCGATAATGGAACCAATGCCAAAGTTTACATCTAGGAAATCTATCAAATATTTTTAATGTTATATGTAATATTTTGAAATTTTTTGTATAATGAATTTTAGACGGAGAATAAATACTTTTTTTACGGATAATCTGGCAATCCTTAAATAATTTCTATTTTATCGTATGAGAATGGCGGGGTTGGATGGGTTTGGCATTGCAATTATTGGATTTCTTATTTTATCTCTTGTCGTAGGAACATTAACTTCTAGGCTCGTTAAAAAAAGTAGCAAAAGATACATGGTTGCTGGCAAAAGTCTTCCTCTGTTTTTTGTAGGAACCATGCTTGCAGCTCAATCAATTGATGGTAATTCATCACTTGGTAATGTTGCGCTTGTTTATCAATTTGGATTCTGGGCAGGTGCAGTAATTCCTATTGGACTTGGAGCATGCTTGATTCTTACAGGCTTGTTTTACTCAAAGACGCTTAACAAATTATCAATGCTTACGTTGCCAGATTATTATTACCGAAGGTATGGTAATGCATCAGAAGGCATCTCTGGTGTTTTAATGATAATTAGCTTTACTGTTCTAGTTGCAGGAAATTTTGCGGCAAGTGGTTTTATTTTACAGACAGTTTTTGGTATAGACTTTTTCTGGGGCATTCTTATTGCAGCTCTGGTTGTATTGGTCTATACATATGCAGGCGGTCTATTCGCCTCGGCATACACAGATATTTTCCAGATTTATCTTGCCATAGGTGCATTCTGGGCAGCGTTCATCTTCTTTGCTGCAGGATTTGCAGGAGTTGATTTTGGCACAATTTTGGGAAGTGCGCCGCCAGGATATCTGGATCTATCTGGACTAACAGATATGGCAAATGGTGCATTGATAAATTGGGCTGGAATAATGGCCCTAGCATTGGGTGATATTGTTGCATTAGATTTTATGGAAAGAGTATTTGCTGCAAAAGATCCAAAGACTGCACAAAGAGGTGCCTTCTGGGGAGGAGGATTAACACTATTCACAGTTATTCCAACAAGCATGTTGGGAATCATTGCATTATACTACCTACCTGGTCTAGCAGATCCGTTTACTGCACTGCCAGAACTTGCAATAAACCACATGCCTTTTGCAATAGGTGCAGCTCTGTTGATGGGTGTACTTGGGGCTGCAATGTCAACTGCAAACGGAGGCTTGCTTGCAGTATCTAGCGTAATGTCTAGAAACATCCTTCAAAGAGATATTTTGAGAAGATGGTTGAAAAAAACTCCAATGAATGATAAAAAATTACTTATGACCACACGATTATTCACTATACCAGTGATGGCAGGTGCCTTCATACTTGGTTATCTAATCCCTCAACCGGGAGTTTACTTGATCTTGGCATTTGATATTGTCTTTGCTGGTGCATGGGCACCACTAACACTCGGTTTGTTTTGGAAAAAGGCAAACATGCCTGCAGCTGTTACTTCACTTATTGTAGGATCTGCATTAAGATTGTCAATGTTCTTTGTTATTCCGCCAGAGTTAGCAGGACTAGATACGATGATACCGCCACCAATATCGTTTGCATTATTTATTATAGTGGCCTTAGCTACGCAAAAGAAATATCCAGGTAGACAAAGACACGGTATCAATGATTATGTTCCACCAGAAGAAGATGTGATCACTGGTGAAGATCTGAAAAATTTTACAGGTTCTGAAAGTGAAGGAACAGACAACATAAAGAGAAACCCTGTTTGATATTCTAAATCGAGAACATCTAAAAATCTTATTAGACCGTTGTGCTAAAACTCATTAATGAGAGGAGCAAAGCAGCATATGTTTGCTGTAATTTTATTACTATTGGGGGTTGGTTTAACTCAATTGCAACCCCCTCAACCCATGTATGTTGGTGCAGGATATGGTACAATAGTCATGGGTGCAGTTTGGATTGTAATTATAATAATACGTGATTATAGAAAATAGTCTTTGTTATCTATTTATTGAATATACCAAGTTGCTTGCTAGTACCAGGTGGTAAATCTGAGTTCCTACACCCTTGAAAGATTTTAAACCAACCACATCACTCACAAAACCATGCCTACCAAGGGTTATGGAACTATTGGATTAAAACCTGCAATTCTATCGAAATTACAAAAGGCTACAGATGAATATTATCCTGGCATGTTCCTTCCAAGTGCATTAATAATTTTGATGAACGAAATTAAACGTGAATATTACTCTGTAGAAATGCATAACATGAAAGTAGATTTTTCTGGGACATATACCTCTTTGACTATCCGACGGGATGTTAAAGAGTGGCTTGAAGAAAACTATACAAATTTGAAAGAAGAATATAACCAAAAATATAAGATAAACAACTTTACAAAATTTGCAAGTATTTTCACGCTTAATATGTTTGAATCAAAAACCAAGGCGCAGAACTATATTGTCAAGTTAAAGGAATCTGATTTTCGTTGGCTCATTGATGAATATAAAAAACAACAGAAGGAATATGATACAAAATATGGAACACAGACCTTTGAACAATTTGCAGATAAATTTCTTAAAGAATTATTTGAAAAACTATATATCGTTAAAAAATTCTAAACTCCTAATTACAATGTGTAGTTTACTAATAACATAAATACAGATAAACTGATCAAATATTTTCATTATCAGTCTCTAAATCTTAAATGATACTCAATTTCTATCTATATTTATAAGAAATCTACATTTTACTTTATAATTTTTATATTATAACATAATGCCGATTTAATAATGAAATTAAAAGAATTTTGTCTATGATTACAGAAATAATCTTTACCGGTGCAATTCTTAGCTGCTGTACTATCTTTACATGATGCATTAAAAGCAAGTTGCATCCTGAAATTGAAAGAAGATCAGATGTAATTGTAATTCATATTGAGTTACAAATCACAGAAAAAATATAAAAAAGAGATCTTGAATCTTCTGGAACTTTCTATAACTAATTTTTTTAAATCATTAATTATCGAAAGAGCTACAATGGTACCATTATATCGATTAGTCTGGCATTAAATCATAATGTTAGTTCTCATTCCGACTTATTACAGTTATCACGACTAAATGATGTAGATACAAAGGACCAAAAACAAGATTTTTGTATGACTGTTATAGCTTAGATTGTTATGGTTAGACTAAGCGAACTAAGGGCCTGCAAACAATGTCACATGGTATATTTTAAAACTTCATCAGAAAGATGTGCCCACTGTAATTCATCCGTACACCAAGAAGAAGTAAAATTCGATTAGAATTTCNNTCGGTGATTCTGAAATTATATTTTTTCTTAAGTTGCTCTAGAAATTCAAATTTTACTGTGTGTTGGTTAGTTTTAATTTTGACTCTCTCACCATCTGTCAATCTCTCCCAATCCGGTCTACATTCATTTATAAAATTAAAAATGTCATCATAGTTTGCCAAATTATTCTCCTCAATATCCACACTTGATTTCCTATATCGATTTGAATCTAAACCTTATGTTCTCGTAGTTTTTTTTGCACTTTTTACTAGTAATAGTGATGCATTTGTCGTTGTTCTATCCCTTCTTGTTCAAAGTGGTTATGTACTTTTCCGCCATCGTGATGTGCGTGAACTGTTCCATCAATATGACAGTGTGTATTGTCAATTTCATCTTTCATAAATATGTCATTTACATTTAGTATCATGTTAGTTACTTCAACTCCGGTTTTAATGATTTGTTGTTTTACTACTAGCGACTCAATGACCTCAATTGGAAATATTTCTGAAACTTTTCTTTTTTCAGAATCTATGCCATACCATTTGAGTGTACCATTGGGACAATTTGCATATTTTGATCTCAATTGAGTTAGCGTATCTATTGGATCCATTCCTACGTTTCTTGCTAGAGTTATTGGAATCTCTTCTATCGCATCTGCAAATTTCTCAATCACGATCTGTTCCCTCCCTTCAACAGTTGTACTTTGTTCTCTGATTTTATGTGCAATAATTGCCTCAGTAGAACCTCCGCCACAAACAATGAACGAATTCTCGATAAAGTTTCGTAGAACATAAATTGCATTCAGGGTGTCCCTATGAAAGTCATCGAGATAACGCTTGGAATTACATTTCAGTAAGACAGTTACAGATTTGGGATTACTGCATCCCTCAATGAACACCATCTTGTCATCTCCTACATTTTTCTCATATACTTTTTTTGCAAATCCTAACTCATCCTTGGAAATATCCTCTAAACTTTCACATGTTTTAGCTCCTGTAGATTTTTCAAGCCACGAAAGATCATTCATCTTTACCCTTCGCATTGAAATTATTCCTTCTTTTGCAAGATATTCCTGTGCAATGGAATTAATCCCTTTTCTGGATATTACTACATTAGCTCCGGAATTAACAATTTTTTTTATTTTTGCACGTATGTCTATCGTTTCTTGATTCAGAAAAAGTGTCATCTGCCCAGGCGAATTTATCTCAATTTGTTCGTCTGTTTTGGGACGCATCATTTCTAAAGGCTCATTTAATAGAAGAATTTTTGCATTTTCAATA
>DUJB01000029.1 GCA_013330055.1 Nitrosopumilaceae archaeon | reverse complement strand
ATCTACTTCTGTCAGATTAATAATTTGAATTGAACTTGAAATTATTTCATCCAGAAAATTTTTCTCTGATTTACCAATTTTTCCTTTCAAATACAAATCCCTGACTGATTCAATTGCAGGGAAAATTACTTCAGTTAGTATCTTTACTGGATTTGCCATTGAATGAAGTGAGTTTCTAAGTAAACCATATGCCTCTTTATGCTCACCTGAGAGAAGATATTCCAAGTATCTAGTTTTTACCTGAAATAGATCAGCAGGAAAATTAAAATGAATAACTCCTTCTTCTATGAACCACATATTTACACTTCCAATGTTTTTTTGCTTGACAAGACTCTCCGCAGCAAAGACGCTAAGATACTTTGTCATTGTGATTCTATTTATTCCAAGTTTTTTGGATATTTCAGTTCCAGAAAGACCTGTCTTTGAATTTCTTAAAATATCAATTAGTTTTTCTTTGATTTTTTCAGGTTGGTAACCTCGTGTCACGAATTTTGAAAATATTCGGTCAGTATAAAGCATTGCCAGATAATTTGACCAACAGTGGGCACAACACGATATGCCCAACTGTGGCCGGGTACTTTGGTATGGTCTGTAGTTACGAGCGCCTGCCTTTAACAATACAATTTCGATAAATAAAAGACGCGTAGGATTGATACTTAATACTTAAAAGATATAATTCAAAGTTATAAAAATCGAATCCAAGTGGAATTAGAAATAATTTAATTTTCAATTATACTAGCGTTACAAATTATTTTTGTTACTTGGTTAATGATGTCATCCTTAAAACCAATTTATCATATTTGGTTATGAATCATATTTTGACACAGGATAACACAAAAACATTAAATACTTGTGTACTTTAAAATACGGTAATAGGTTAGTAAAATGCCAAAAGCAGGATTCAAATCAATCACAGTTTCAGAGACAGTCTATAACAAGTTTCATGATGTTTACAAGAAAAATAAACAAGATCTTGCAATGAAAGGNNGAAGTAGCAATTCAAAATGGTGAGCTTTATTGTATGTTGTGTGAAGAAAAAGATTGTTTCCATGTAGGTTTTGTATTTTCGCTTCCCGATGTTTACGAAGTTTTGAATGCACGTGGAATCAAGCACCAGAGATAAAAAATGCAGGAGGTGGGATTTGAACCCACGAACCCCTAAGAGACGGGATCACCCATTTTTATGATCTTAAGTCCCGCGCGTCCAAAGGCCTAAAACCTTCTTTGGCCAGGCTCGGCGACTCCTGCGTTTTATTAGCTAAAAGTTGTCAGAATTAAACGTTTTACAAAAAAATTTTTTCAAAATCAAGTAAGATTAATAAGGTTACAATAAAGCGAGTTTGTCATGCTTCGATAGCTCAGCCTGGTAGAGCGTTACCTTGGTAAGGTAAAGGTCGCGGGATCGAATCCCGTTCGAAGCTTCAATAATTTTTGATCAGGAGTTCAGAATGCCCAGTTCTCTTTTTTGAATCTGAATTTATGGAGCGATTTGCACTTATTTCTATTGTTTTATCCGAATAATCTTCAAAAAGATCTAAGACTTCATCTGATTTTGAGTTTGAAAGCATTACATTACAACCCTTAGAATCTAGTTTCTGAAATTCCAAAAACAATCTTTCTTGATCCTCATAACCAAAACTATCATTTGTGTAGCTAGTAAAGTTTGAAGTTTGACTTACTGGTTGGTATGGCGGATCAAGGTATACAAAATCATTTTTTTGTGCGGTTTCAAGAGTTTTTGTAAAGTCTTGGCATTTGATTGAAATATGATTTAATTGTAAAGCATGGTTTACTGCAAGTAGATTTTCTCTATTTACTATGTTAGGATTTGTGTATTTGCCAAGAGGTACATTGAATTTGCCCTTACTGTTTACTCGGTATAACCCATTAAAGCAGGTCCTGTTTAAAAAAAGCAACCGTGAAACTTTATCGATCTGGTTTTTAGGATTGCTTTCTCGTATTTGATAATAGTATGTTTTTGGGTTTTTGAAATAGTTTTCAGAATGGACCTTTAATGCAGAGATTAATTCTTCTACTCTGTCGCGAATTGTAATATACGAAAGGATCAGATTAGAATTCAAATCAGATACAAAACACTTAGTTTTTGGATTCTCAGAAATCAGATGGAATAGAACTGCGCCACCTCCAAGAAATGGTTCAAAGTAAGAATCAAACTTTTTTGGTATGTGTTTTGACAGTGTTGGCATAAGTTGTCGCTTTCCACCTGCCCACTTGACAAATGGTTTTGGAGTAAAAACTAGAAGTTGCTTGTATTGTTGTTTCAATAATGACTAATCGCAAAATTTTATTTGCGATCAATTGCCAATAAAAGATCACACCTTGTGTAATACTTTTTAATCTAAAATGATGAGACGAATTTTTAAAATAGTATAAACTAGTTACACAAAAAATAAAGTAAAAGGAAAGGGAAGTTTAGTCCCACTTAGACCAAGCTGCCATCCATCTATATGTCCACGTTGTCAGCTTACAACCTAATGCTGCCATCGTTGGAGCCAATACAGCACCAGCGCCAGCGCCTAGTGCTACGGGACTGTTATAGAACTTGCCTACTTGGGGTTCTATTGGAGTCATGTATGGAGGCAATGTTGGTCTTGGATATTTGAATGCAGTCTCTAGCGGGTCTGCTACCAGCAAAAGATTTATCATGTTAAACAATGGCAGAGACATTCCAACTAACACACCACCCATAAGGATGAGAGAGTGTTTGTTTTTCTTTGTCGCCCAGTAAACAAGGTCCAACAGCAATGCTGATGGTATCCAGACTGGTGTAACAACAAAGTCATATGGATATCCTAGTGAAAACCATGCTGCCTTTGCAACCCATGTATACACTGTCATTATCAGTGCATAGTAAGTTGCCGTTCCTGGAACTCCAGTGAACGTAAGGTAGTAGCAGGCACCGACTATAAGCATTAGTGTTTGTGATAATGAAAATATCACAAATGAGGTCCATGCCCAGTCGGTATAGAATATGTAGTCTCCAGCGTTAATTGTCAACAATGTAGAGTTGACTGCAACCACTACTATGAATAAGTAGTGAGTACATCGTCTTAGCCAGACCATATTCCAGTAGAGAAGAGGTGTGATATATAAAATTTTATGCGTAATTGTAGATCTGATTTCTATACTCTAGAGTAATTTACTAAGCAAGAAAAAGAATTGAGGATTTGATGTTTTCCTAGCCGTTAACGAATATGACTATGATTATGGTTGCAATTGCAGTTCCACCTATTACACCAGCTAATACACCATTGCTATTTTTTGATGAGCCTTCTTGTCCCACCTTAACGCAGAAGAGGTAACCAATTGCCTCAATGATAGTCAGCACGATAAACGCAAAGTGACCGCTTGGTGCTGGATAAGCCCATGGATAATAGTAGTATCCAACTGCAGTACCAGCAAATGTAGATAGCCACGCTGCGAGGTATCCAAGAGTGTACAGACCAATCATGTTTTCAACACGCTTGCCGATCATCTTGTTTACATCAGAACTAGATGCGCCACCGCCAGAACCGAATCCTTTTGGTAAGGTCATTTGGCAATATAATAATCCGTATACTTTTAAGTCTTTCCGGTATTTGAGAGAAAAAAACTCCGTTAAGGAGATTTAAAATAAGAAAGAGTGCGCTTGTGCGCGTACTTTTCTATGGGATGGATCTACTGTACAGTTTGCCTTCTAGGGCCATCTTGTACATTTCAGCAACATATGGATTCTCACCTGGAGTTTCTGCGCCAAGTTCGACCAGTCGTGCATATACTCTAACTACATAGGCAAGTGCGCCCATGAATGCAACGACCACACCCATATTGAACATCCAGTGGTTTGGTACTGCAAAGATTTCCTCTACAAACCAGAAGTGCCACATCTCGTTGACACCAATTGTAAACATGGTTGCCAGATAACCTAGTATAGTCATCTTCAGACCAGTGTTCATGGAGTTGTTTGGACCCCTTAGAATTGGTACCTTTCTATCATAAATTGAGACAGCACCCCAACCTAATGGCAGTGCTACAAAGTGGCTATAGAGCCACCAGTGTGCTGGTGTAAATGCACTATCTCTGATAGAAGTTTGATGTAGTGAACCATCGACAAAGTTGTCAACTTCCACGGATGCCGCTGTAGATCCCATTGTGATGACGATCATCCAAATCTTTTTCAGTCTTTGGATCTCGACTTCTTTTGGAATCAGTGCCGGCATTTGTGCCATGTTGTATCTGACGTTTGTTCTATATATAAAGTATGAACTGCGTAAGTAGGCTTTTTTATTTTATTTTATTTATGTATACATAGTATTATTGTAAAAAATTTTATAAAACCTCTATATAGCATATAAAAAACACAACAACAAGAAATGCCTTTATGATGTTAATCATTAGTGATTATCGTGATTTTTCCTCAAGATATTATTCTGTACTGACAACCAGGGCAAAACATATATCGTTGGTCTTTCTGTCATGGAATAGTTACGGATGACTATGATAAATAAAAAATTAATCGTAGCAGCACTAGGTGTGATTGTTGCTTTGGGAGCAGTTGGTCCTACAATAGGCCAAATGATTCAACAAGCAGAAGCACATGGTGTACAGGCACAACTCCAGAGTCGTTTCGTTAGAATCGAAGATGAGACATTTTCAAGACAATCACTGAACACAGGAGAACTCCTAACAGTGAAAGGTACCTTGGTAAGTCTGATACAACGAGACCTAAGAGGATGGCTTTCTGTTTACGGTGAATCAACAAACGCAGGTAACAGATGGGAATTCGTATCACGAGATCCACCAGGCAATGTCTTTGATATTCCGGGAAATGGTGTGGTTGACTATACATTAGTAGTTAAAGCACTTGAACCAGGAGTTTATCACATGCATACACAGCTTAACATTGCTTCAATCGGTCCAGGACTCGGTCCAGGACAAACAGTCGTGGTCGAAGGTGAAATGATAACAAAACCAATTCCATATGCAAACATTGCATACCAATCTATAATCATAGGAGTTGGTTATGTGGTTACATTTGCAACCAGACCGTGGCAAGTGATCTAAAACCCTCCCTCCTTTTCATTTTCTTAATTGACAACCATAGCTATAGCCTAAATCAGTCGCGTTCAAATCAATGTCTTTACTAAAAAGACAAAATCATTATAACCAAAGCCAATCAGAATGGTCATATGATTTGGCCCGGAATGGGAGATCCTGCAAAACGCAAAAAAACCCTCAAATTTCTAGGCATTTCTGCAGGAGTAGCATTAGGTGCATATTTCATTAGCTTTGGAGTAATAGGTTTTCTAACTGCAGATGATCCCCTCAAACAATGTATTAACAGTAGGGATACAGGATACAAAATCTCTGCGACTTTTGAGCTTATGGTGGATAAACAGAAGGTAGAGATACCAGCAAATGTTGGCATTTCGGAAGAATGTAAAAAATCACTTTACACTATTTCAAATGACGGTACAATCTATGCTGAATGGGATAAAAAATATGATTTTGAAATAGGACATTTTCTATGGATATACAAGTTTCCTTTACGTGACATGGATGAATCCAAATCAAGGATATTAGTAAATGGTGTGGAATCACCAGACTTTATTCATGCCAAACTTGAAGATGGAAATCATTACAAAGGCGAGTTTGTCACCAAGGATTCAGATACTGCAAAGGATCATGACTTTCTACCACCTGAATCCTAAATCAATTTAATTCAAAATAAAATAATCACAATCATGAATATAGAAAAATAAGGAAAAAGATTTTGGAGGTTTACCAGTATTTACCGTTGTCTGGAATCAGACCAATGCCTTCTTTTTCGAAGTGTTTGTCTAATTCAGAAACCCATCTTTCTCGTGTATCGCCACCCAAACCGTGTACTCTCATCCAGAATGCGATGATTCCAAGTATGAATACTGCAAACATGATAGTTCCAAATATGTAGACCATCACATCATAGAAGAGTGGGTCGTAAGCTGGACCTATCTGGCCTGCAAAGTTGGACAGAATTCCTACGAGCAAACCGAATATAGCGCTCATCATGTATGAAAACATTTTATGTATGATATATACATTTCTGTGTCAATCAGATATGATATTTACAATTAACACAAAAATAATAAAAAGGAAAAAAGTTTATTTCGCCTTAGCGAATCTGCCACTTCTGCCTTTTACAATAAAGGCAATTGCGATTCCGCCAAATACCGCGCCTACGATTATAGATCCACCAATTACACCACTTGCGTCAAGGTAGGGAGTACCAGAACCGGTTGCGGGGTTATCTGCTGCGGCCTTTACTTTTGCTTTGGCAAGAGCCAACTGTTCCTCTAGGCTTGTCGTTCCTCCTCCTCCGACTCCTGCATATTGAGCAGCTGCCATTGGAAGTAAGGTAGATGCTACGAAGAGTGCCAGTATGGTTGCGCTAATTACTACATGTTTATTCATATCATGCACCTAGACACAGAGTGACTTGCTTTGATATTTAACTTTTTTGTCAATTATCAAAAATTTTCCAGAATTGAAGTAACGTTTATGTTTTCCCCTTAGACCAAGCGACGTATGGGACGGCTTCATTCACACAGACATGGTCAATCTCATTCGATTAGGCCCATTACCCCCAGTTCTGCAACATGGGTAAAACAAAGCGTTCAAGAAATCGAGGACCTTATTCTAAAATATGCAAAAGATGGTCTTACAACAAGCGAAATAGGTGTGAAACTTCGTGATCAATATGCAATCCCATTAGTAAGATCAATAACAAAAAAATCGATAACTGAGATTCTTGAACAAAAAGGAGTCAAACAAGAAATGCCAGAAGATCTAAACAATATTGTTAGAAAGGCACTTGGATTACAAAAGCATCTTAAAACACATACTTCTGATAGGAGAAATGTTCGTTCCCTTGAATTGCTAGAAGCCAAAGTGCACAGGTTATCCTCTTATTATAAGAAAATTGGTCGCATACCCAAAACTTGGAAATATAAGTCAGTCATTGCTCAACTTGAGTAATGGCAGATAATTTGGTTAGTGCGTTATCATATTTTCATGACAAAGTTTCTGACTGTATAAAAGCTGGCAAGAACATTTCTGTAATAACTCACTTAGATTGCGATGGAATTACATCTGGAAGCATTGTTACAAAATCCCTCATTAGATCGGGAGCCAAGTGTACTGTGCGTACAGTAAATGAGTGTAGCAAGAATTTGATTGAGAAGCTCAAAAATGATTCTCGTGACCTTCACATCATAACAGATCTTGGAGGAGGATTTGCAAAAGATCTTGATACAACTTTAGATGACAACTGGATTGTTGTTGATCATCATCAAATCCCACAAGAGGAATTTGATAGCGAGCGGGTTATCAATGCATGGAAGTACAACATAGATGGAGGTCGCGAAGTCTCCGCAGGCGGAATGTGTTATTTAGTTTCAAAAGCCTTGCACAAAGAAAATACAGATCTTGCTTGGATTGCAGTAGTTTCAGCATTAGGTGATAGACAAGATCAGGGAGAAAAAAAATCATTCACCGGGATTAATTTAGAAATTGCTTCTACGGCTAAGAAAAATGGTCAGGTGGAAATTGATCTTGACATATTGCTTGTAGGTAGAGAAACTCGATCACTTCCTGACGCATTAGCGTTTACATCACACCCGTTTATTGAAGGCCTCACATGGAATCGTGATACTTGTCTTTCCTTGTTGAATTCCTCAGGAATTAAATTAAAAGATGGAAGTAGATGGCGTGTCCCAGCGGAACTCACGGAAGATGAAAAAAGAAATTTGCTTGAAGTTATTTCGAAATTTACATCAACTAAAAATGCAACTGAGATAATGGATGAGCTTGTGGGATATACTTACACACTTTCTGGTGAAGACAAACGAAGTTTCTTGCGAGATGCAAGAGAATTTTCTACCATGCTAAATTCTTGTGGAAGAATTCGTAAGGCCGGGGTTGGAGTTTCTATTTGTATGGGAGACAGAACAAAGATGCTTGAAGAAGGAGAAAGCATACTGTTAGAATATCGAACGTTGTTGAGAACATACATGAATACACTCGCAAGTGAACGTTGGAGAGTTGTAGACAATGGCCTATATGTTATGGTAAATGGAGAGGGATTAGTCCCAGAAAACATGACGGGGGCAGTGTCTTCATTGCTAGGCGGATCACATAAAAATGCTGGAAAAATAATCATACTTAGAACAAATGGTGATGAAGGAACATTCAAATTTTCATCGCGAAAATCCACCGGATGTAAGTCTGAAGCTAATCTTGGTTTGTTAATGAGATCATGTGCTGCGAAAGTTTCTGGAGTTGGTGGAGGCCATGATGCTGCTGCTGGAGCAAGAATAACTAAAGACAAATTAGACGAGTTTTTAGATTGTTTGGAAGAAAATGTCACTACAATGCAGAGTTCAAATCATTCTAAATAATCTAACACCACAAAAGATTAATTCTATTAGAAAAGCATTAGAGCCAGACAATGTGGATTTCCCAGAAAATCTTTCACTTGAGATTGAAAATGTTGACAACTCACTTGTCTTTACTTTTCAAGGTAAGGGAAATATACGAAGTTTGATCTCTACTATTGATGAAGTCCTTGAACAAACCCAAGTTGTACTTAGAGTGACTACTGATGCTTGATCCAAAAATTCTTCGAGAAAATCCAGACATAATAAGAAAGATGCTCAAAGATAGGGCTGTTAATTTTTCACTTGATGATTTAATAAAATTAGACAAGGAAAGAAGAGATTTAATTATCAAAACAGATGATTTACGCAAGAAAAAAAATGAGATTGCTCTAGAAATTGCACAGAAAAAGAAGTCGGGTCAAGAAACAACACCTCTCATAGAACAGATGAGACAAGTTTCTGAAACACTTTCGGGACTAGAGGCCATTCAAACCATGACAGAATCTGAGTATACTAAACTCGCACTTACATTGCCTAATCTCATTCATGAATCAGTTCCAATAGGAAAAGATGAAACTGCAAATAAGGAATTAAGAAAATGGGGAAAAATACCTCAATTTGATTATAAAATAAAAGATCACATAGAGATATCGCAGAATCTTGATCTTATTGACTTGGAAAGAGCTGCAAAAGTAGCGGGTTCTAGATTTTATTACTTGAAAAATGATCTCGTCAAGCTAAATCAAGCACTAATACACTATGCCTTAGATTTTCTTTCCGAGAAAAACTATATTCCTATTCAAACACCTTATATGATAAATCGTAGTTCAATGGAAGGAGCTATCATCGCAAATGATTTTGAGGATGTAATTTACAAAATTGAAGGAGATGATCTATATCTTATTGGAACTTCAGAGCACGCGGTGGCATCGATGCACTCTGATGAAATTTTAGAAGGAAAGAGTTTACCAATGAAATATGCAGGTGTGAGTCCCTGCTTTAGAAAAGAAGCTGGTGCACATGGAAGAGATCAGAAAGGAATTTTCCGTGTTCATCAGTTTGAAAAGGTTGAACAATTCATTTTTTCAAGACCAGAAGAATCCTGGAAAGAACATGAACAAATGTTATCCATTGTAGAAGAATTTTATCAAAAGCTTGAGATTCCATATAGGATAGTGGTCTTGTCAAGTGGCGATCTTGGAAAAATTTCTGCAAAGACTTATGATCTCGAGGCATGGATGGCAGGACAGAATAGCTATCGCGAGATTGTTTCATGTTCTAATTGTCTTGATTTNNCAGGCAAGAAGACTCAAGATTAGATTTCGTGACAGGACAAATGATCAACCACAGTATCTTCACACAATGAACAGTACACTTGTAGCAACATCTAGAACTCTAGTCTCAATATTGGAAAATTTTCAGACAAAAGATGGACATGTTGAAGTTCCAAAGATTTTACAGAAATATGTTGGTAAATCCACTATCTAAAAGTCGTACAACTTATATTTTGGCTTCAAACGTCAATCATAGTTGGCACGTCAAAAGACTGCAAGGATAAAGGACAAGTGGAGAGAGAAAAAATGGGTGACAGTACTTGCTCCTTCTGCGTTTAACAATGTTCCAGTAGCTTACATTCCAATTACTAATGATGCAAGTGCCATAGGTCGTGTAATTGAAATTACCTTATTTGACATCATAAAAGGTGATCCTTCACAACATCAATACAAACTATATTTCCAGGTAAACAAGGTTGAAGGAGAAACTGCCACAACCATTTTTAAGAGATATGAGTATGCAAAAGAATTTCTGCGAAGTCTTGTAAGACGTGGTTCATCTTTGATTAATTTCATAGGAGATTACAAGACAAAAGATGGCTATATTTTCAGAATTAAAATTATCGCACTTACACAAAAGAAACTCAACACATCTCGCAAACATGCACTTAGATTAATCGCACGTGATGTAATGTCAAAAACGATTCCAGAAATGTCAATAGAACAATTCGTCCAAGCTACTGCTTTTGGAAAAATAAATTCTGACATAATGGCAGCAGTTAAGAAAATAATTCATGTGAGACACGTAGGTATTGAAAAAGCAAAGATAATTAGAACAGCTGAAGCTGAGATTGCTTTACTACAAGCCTAATAGATTTATTATTCATGTAGATTCTAAATGGCATGGTAAATCGTCTAGAGATTACTGTTGAAGTCATCATACATACTACTGAAGATAGAAAAAAGATTCTAAATTCCATATTTGATATGTTTGAAATAAAAGAAGATGAGTTTACTGAAGAACAACTTATAGGTCATTTTGGAAATCCAATTCTACTGTTAAAAACAAAATTAACAAAAAAAAAGGCACAAGAGTTTGTTCACAATATTATTTCAAAAATTTCAAAAGTCCAATTGAATGATTTTTTGGAAAACATAGATATGCATTTTGAGGAATCATCATTATTTTTACGAATTAGTAAACAAGACATAATAAGAAAAACTGTTAACATTCAGCAAAATGATGCCATGAAAATAAAAATTTCTATGCCAGTATACAAAAAAAGTGATCTTTCCAAGAATTACATGGAACTTTTAAAGTCTTGAAACAGAAAAAACGATACATTCTACTAAGATTTGACAATGCAAATATTGAAAAGATTTCTAACATCAAGTTAATCTCAAATCAAAATGGATATGCCATAGTTTCATGTAAGCTTGCTGAACTTTCTCAGGTAATATCAGAGATTGAAAAAGAATGTAAAATAATCACAGTATCGGGAACTCTCAAGTCTTTGCGAAGGAGCGTTTAATAGTATTCCGACCCCAAAAACATTGGGGATGAGGGTTTGCCGCTCCAGTCTGAGCATTTGCTGTGAAGAAGCCGCGACGAACTGACCCAAAAATTTGTGATCTGTAATTACACGGTTCTTTTAAATATAGTAGATCCCGTTTTTTGGCTGTGAAAATAGATTACGATATCATAGTAGCCGGTGGGGGATTAGCTGGCATGATCGCAGCTCAATCTGCAGCATTTTATTCTAAACAAAGATTATCGATTCTTGTAATTGATAGAAACCCGGAACCAACTGTTGGTAAAAAAACAATCAGTGGTTGGATCTGCGGAGATGCAGTTGGGAAAAATACAGTCGACTACATGACAGAGAGAATCAAGATATCATGGGGAAAGCCAGAGATTGAACATCCTGTAAAAGGAGTCATGGCATTTTCCCCAGATAGAGAAACTTCAATTCCATTTGATGGAGAAGGGTTTATGCTTAATAGACAAGAACTTCCAAAACGCCAGCTTCGTGATTCAAAAAATATGGGAATCAATTTACAATTCTCTGTTGCTCTGAGAAATTTACTTTATGAAAATGATACCGTTGTAGGGGTAGAAGGAACAGATCTGTTAACAAACCAACCATACAAGAAAACTGCAAAGATAGTAATTGATGCAACAGGAGTTGCGTCAATGTTGCGAAATGGTTTGGCCATCAAATCAAAAATAGAGAGAAAGATAGATCGCGATGATTTAGAAGCTACTGGAAGACACATAATGAAGTTCGAAGAAGGAATAGAAGATAAGGCAGATTTTGATCCTGATTATTGCATCATACATTTAGATCAAGACATTGCACCGGGTGGATATGGATGGGTGTTTCCAAAGGGCAGGAATAAAGTAAACATAGGTTTAGGAGTTCAACAAAAAGAATTACAGAAAAGAAATGAGAGACTAGGTAAGAAAGATGATGTGGTGAAATTGATAAATGATTATGTGAAGCTCAACAAAGCAATCAAAAATCCGCGACTCTCAGATGATTCAAGTGATTCTATTAATGCTACAGGTACATGGCAAGTTTCGGTTAGGAGACAAAATGATTGTCTTGTAGCAAATGGGTACATGCTTGTGGGTGATTCTGCATGGATGCCAAAACCTCTTGATGCGGGAGGAATTGGCCCGGCAATTGTCGCTGCAACAATAATTGGAAGAGATGCAGTAGATTCAATTGAAGCAAATGATGTTAGTGAGAAAGGACTGTGGCAATACAATATTGATTTCATAAATGATTATGGGTACAAAACTGCAGGACTTGAAGTCTTCAGAAGGTTATTGCAGACATTAACTAATGATCAGATAAATTATGGAATGAAACACTTTTTGTCAAAGTTGGATGTTGAATCCATAAGTAGAGGGGAACACCCAGATTTTGGAACTGTTAGTAAACTGGAAATGATGATTCGTGGTGCGTTAAACAAACAACTTGCAGATGGTTTAAGATTTACTGCGCAGCAAAACAAGATTTTGACAGAACATTATTTCAATTTTCCAAAGACTCCAGATGGATATGATACATGGCATCATACTCTTCATAAGATACTGGATGAATCTTTTGCAAAAATAAAGAACTAGTCTATTTCTAGCGGTATGATGCCTTTTCCCCACGGTTCCTTTATTTTGAATGAATAATCTTTGGCAGGATTATAATCTAATCCTTTAAAAAAACTCCATTCCAATAACTCTGGTTCATGTGGTTGAAGAGTCAATGAACCATAAACAAGCGTGTTTGTAGTGTATTGAATTTCTTTTTGTCCATCACTGAGTGCATAATTGCATGAGTTAACAGGACATGACATGACAACATTATCAGAATTACCTGTGTTCTCAACAACAAAATAAATTGTTAGGATCGTTCCGCCTTGAGATGTTTTCTCAATCTTATTATCCACATAATAGAAATTTACAGGACCAACTACATATTTTGTCGATTTTTCCATATCATTTTTGATTTTATTAGCAAGTTCGATTTCTTTTTGACATATTCTCTTCTCTGCAGGGGTTTCATACTTATCACATTTTGATATGTCAAGATCATTTGAAATAGAATTTTGAGAATTTCCAAGGTCTACAAAAATCATACCTTCTTTTATCATGAATTGTATTCCATTTGCAAAAGTCTTGTCATCGATTTCTCCATCTGACCACCATTTGGCGTTGTTTTTTATCCACTCGGGAATTTTAACACCAACATTGGTTTGACCACTTTGAGTTACCGGTATTTTGATNNCCATTTGGCGTTGTTTTTTATCCACCCAGGGATTTTGATTTCTTCCGCAAAAATTGTTTGTAAGACTAGTCCTGAGAGAATTAGGCTGATTGCTGTAATTAAAAGAAATCCTGGTTTACTCCACATCACCTTATAATATGCAGTCTTTCAGATTAATTTGATCGTTTTAACCACGTAGTAACAAGTTCAACATACAAACAAGACTATTTTTAAATTAAGGTTTCATTTTTCCAACAGTAGTGCTTGCCGAGTCTTTGTATATAGATTGGAATAATTCCTTTGAAGTTTTGGACAAGGCCTATGAGTTAGACTTGTTTGTCTTAATAATAGGCCCAAAGGGAACTGGTAAGACTACACTTGTTCGTGAGTTTTCAGCCAAAAAAAATATCAAACTCGAATCGATTAATTTTAGCTTAAGGACTCGTGAGAGTCACCTAGTAGGATCTAAAAGCTTGGAAAATGGTTCCATTGGTTTTGATGAAGGCATATTGGTAAAATCAATGAGAGAAGGAAACATGCTTTATCTTGATGAGATCAATGCAGCCGAAGCAGATGTTTTGTTAAGATTAGATGAAGCGTTAGATGATAGGAGACAAATCGTTCTAAAAGAATCAGGCGGGGAATTAATCCAGGCAAACAGTAATTGGTTTGTCGTTGCAACAATTAATCCATTAACACATGTTGGGACAAAAGAACTTCCCCCACAGATTCTCAGTAGATTTCCTGTAAGAATAAGATTAGAATATCCACCAGAAGAGATCGAATTACAAATTGTTAAAAAATACATTTCTGGATCAAATGACAAAGAACTTTTGCAAGGAATTAAGCTTGCAAATTTGTTACGACAAGCTGCAGCAGTAGAGGAGTTGTATTATTCTCCAAGCTTACGAGAAACAATAGCATTTGGTAAGCTTCTTGATGCTGGTCTAAAACCAAGACAAGCTGCCGATATTGTCTTTGCCAATGTATATTCACAGTGGGGCAATGTCGAGTATCAAAAGGTCAGCGACATCATAACGTCAATGTTTGGTAACTAATGCAATCACTACATCTTAGAAACGACACATTACTTGAAATTGCTACTTTCCTAGTAAGAAGGTGGTCTGAAAAGAATATTTCAGTAGGGATTAGTGAACAAAAAGAAATCCAGACAAAATTAAAAGAAAACAAGGTAGTCATGCTTCCTTTGGATCATTACGTTGGGACTGACTTTCAAAAATATAGGCAGTTTAGGACTGCCTTGTGGTATGAAGCAATGAGAGTAAAAAACTGCACAAAAATTCTAAGTAATGATCATGCTTTTGGTTTTTTACTTAATACTCTTGAGACAAGGCGAATTGAAGCCATAGGTAGAAGACAATGGCGAGGAATGGATGAGGAAATAATATTCAGCTATGGTTTTGGTGGGCTTTACAGACCTATTTTGAACTCACTTTATGGAAAAACCAGAATGGTAGAAGCGTTTTCTCAGTATTTTTTGATGGGCGATATCAAAGGCGAAGTTAATCCCAGTCAGTTTGAAAAAATTGTAAAAGCGACTGAATTTGCAAAAGAAGTTGTTAAAGAATCATTAGAAAAGAATCATGATACAGAATGGCTTGAGAAAAAAATTCCAGAGATTATTAAAATTTTAGAACTAGATGCGTTGATAACAATTCCGCTGTCAGTACCAAAGATTGGTAGCGGTATTGCAATATCAGAAGAGGATTTTGTAAAGACATTTGGAAAGATAGCAAAATTCCGTGAGAGTGATTTTGGGGATCTTGATCCGAAGCGAATAGCTGAAGGAAAGACAATTTTTGAAGAGTTCAAGGTGTTACAAGAAGAGAATCAAATAAATGAGAATAGAGGACTGAGTGCTGAAAACATTGGAATTAGTGTTCCTAGTTCCATGAATGTTGATGAAACAAAGATCTATGATACAGATCTTGTAAACAATCTAAAAGCTAAATTCAAGGAATGGAAGACAGGTTGGAAAGAACAACATATAAGCATGGGTGATGAGTTTGATGAAGAATCCTACATTGATGGGCACAGTCCGTTTCTTACAGACAAGAANNAATCAAACCGGAAAATATCAAGTGGAATAACATGGCTGCAAAAAGATTAGCCCAGATAAAAGCAAATGGTGGCACTCCCCTAGCGGAAGTTTATTCACTAATGCTTCCAATGATACGCTCAAAAAAACCAGACATATTCCTTACTTTGTCTGATGGCGAACCATCTGATCCTGATGCAGTTCGTGCAATGGTACATACATTCAAGCTTTTAGGTATTAAGATGGTTGCAATTGGAGTGGGTCCAAGTCCAATGATATCAACAATAATTGCTAGTAATCTGAAACATCTTGGATATGAAAATACACTTGCAGTTAGTAGATTAAATGACATACCAAATAGAGTTCTAAATGTTTTAGGAAGAAATTGAATGAAGTGTTTGTCAGTATCACAGCCCTATGCTGATCTTATAATTCAAGGTAAAAAAACAATTGAACTTAGAACATGGAATCCAAAATATCGTGGAGAATTTCTAGTCCATGCACCATTTAAGATTAAAAAAGATGCATGTAAAAAACTAGGAATTGATGAAACAAAGATACTGACTGGAGTTATTATAGGTAGAGTTGAGATTTATGATGTAAAAATATACAATTCAGTTTCTGAATTAAAATCAGATTCCAAGAAGCATTTGGCCACAGAGGAGTTTTTACGACATAGATATGGATTTTTACTTAGAAAACCAGGCAAATTAAGAATTCCAATTCCATACAAAGGCAGTCTGGGGTTTTTTGATGTGAGTTTAGGTACAAAAGTTAAGGAAAATGATATCAAATCAGAATTGTTTGATGAAGAACATCGCTATCAATGGATAAGCAAACATTAAGGATACCAAAAATGAGGTGTTTTGTATGTTAAATCCTGATACTTGGGTTTTCTTTCTTTAGTTTTTCCCAGTCGGCTAAAAAGTTTTTAATACCAATATCGGTGAGCGGATGCTTTAGCATCTTTCCTAAAATGTCTGGAGGAATTGTTACTACGTCTGCACCAATCTTTCCAGCTTCAACAACATGCATTGTGTGTCTTATACTTGCAACTAAAATCTGAGTACCATATTGATAGTTCTTAAAAATTTCACGAATTTCTTTTATTAAACTCATTCCGTCTTGACCTACATCATCTAGTCTTCCAATAAAGGGACTGACGTATTTTGCTCCAGATTTTGCAGCCAAGATTGCTTGGTTTGAAGAAAAACACAGAGTAACATTTACTGGTATTCCTTCATCTGTTAAAATTCTACAAGCTTTCAAACCATCTGGAGTCAGTGGACATTTTACAACTACGTTTTTTCCATATTTTCGCAGTCGTCTTCCTTCTTCAACCATTCCAGAAGTATCTGTTGCAACAACTTCTAGGCTGACATCACCTTTTACTATTCTAACAATTTCTTCCATTGTTTTTTGTGGATCACCGCCTTCTTTTGCTAAAAGGGATGGGTTTGTGGTTATACCGTCAACTAGACCCATGTCATTGTATAGCTTAATTGACGTAATATTTGCAGTATCAAGGAATATTTTCATCTGGATTTACTCCTAATGTCTTTTACAGATTTAGCTATATTAATTGATGTTATGCCATGTTTTGCAAATAATAGTGGAATTTCGTTGTCTCGTGCAGACTCACCAAATTTATCCTGAACTCCAATTCGTCTCATTGGTACAGGATATGTCTCAGTCACTACCTCCGCTACTGCAGAACCAAAACCTGCCATGATGTTGTGTTCTTCGCATGTTACAATACCTCCTGTCTCACGTGCTGCTTTTTCAATGAGGGCAGAGTCAATCGGTTTGATTGAGAACAAGTCTAAAACGCGGCACGATGTTCCTTCTTGCTTGAGAGCATCTGCTGCTTCTAGAGCCATATGTACAGTAATTCCACATGCCGCAATTGTACAGTCAGAACCATCACGCAAAACAATTCCTTTTCCAATCTCAAAATCTTGAGCTTCAGAATGTATTACCGGGGTTTTTGATCTTGCCATTCGCATGTAAAATGGGCCATATGTTTGTGACATTATCCAAACAAGTTTTGAAACTGTAACAGTATCAGACGGGATCATGACCCTAATATTTGGAATTACTCGCATAATAGCAATGTCTTCTATTTGTTGATGTGAACCGCCATCTGCCCCTACACTTAATCCGCCATGTGAAACTACCATCTTTACATTTAGCCCCTTTTTATCATCACGTGATGGATATGCTATTGCATTTCTAATTTGATCAACACATCTTCCAGGTAGAAAAATTGCATATGTACTTGCAAATGGAATTTTTCCTTCTATTGCAAGACCTGCAGCAACAGAAACCAAGTTTGCTTCTGCGATTCCAACATTAAAAAATCGATTTGGAAATTTTTTGCCAAAAGGTTTTGTTTTTAATGAATCTGTAGTGTCGGCACCAACTACTACGATGTTTGGGTTTTCTTCGCCTATTTTGATCAGAGTTTCCCCATACATTGTACGCATGTCTGTCATTTCAGTCATTCAAGACCCGCCTCCTTTGCGATTTGTATTAGATCTGTCTTTTTCTTTCCAACCTCATGCAAGTCTATCCACTTATTGACAAGATCTATACCGCCGAGCTCGTATGCTTTTTGTATCAGGAGTTTTCTTCGCGCAGATAGAACTCTCTTTCTAAATTCAGACATTGTTGCCCGTACATCTTTTTGGCCTATGATTGCACTTCCTCCAACAAAGACTCTAGCTCCATCTAAAAAACAAGAACCGATGTTTGAAAGATCTATTCCTCCATCGGCTTCAATAAAGCCAGTAAATTTCTTATCTGAAAGGATTTTGGAGATTCTTTGAACCTTCCCATGTGTGGATTCAATGTATTTTTGACCTGATTTGCCAGGTACTACTGACATTACAATAATCTGGTCTAGATCAGGTATAAATTTCTCAGCCCAACTTGGAAGTTCAGTTTCAGGATTCATGGCAAGCCCCACACTGACTTCATTTCCACGTAAAATGTCATGAATTTCCCCAAAGCTTGACTCGTCACAAACTTCTGCATGTACAGTAATGATATCACTTCCAGCATCAACATAATTTCTAACATGTTTAACAGGTTCGTTTATCATAAGATGTGCATCGAATGGAATTTGTGTTATTGGTCTTAGTTCCTTAATTTTTGTGTGGTCAAAAGTTGTGTTTGGAACAAATTGTCCATCCATTACATCAAGATGAATGAAATCAGCACGTCCATGTGCAGCGCGTTTAACTTCATTTTCTAGATTAGTCATGTCCCCTGCAATTATTGATGGCGATATTAGAAATTGGCAGTCAAGCTCAAGATCAATTATCGGTGCAATTTTTGGATCTGGTGCAACTCCGTGCCACTTGGGATTGTCTTCCATGTGTTCTACGCTTTTTCCTTTTATTGTTCGTGAGACAATAATTGTTGGAGTCCCCTTTGTCTGCTGAGCAGATTGTATAGCTTTTATTATTTGTTCAACTCTGTGGCCATCAATTTCTAAAACATTCCAACCAAAGGATCTCCACTTGTCTCCTATTTTCCATCTTGCCGCATCTTTCCACATTTCTGAAATGTCATCACTTACAAGCTCTTCGTCAAGTGGCATAACTTTTTCCGTATAATCATCTTGTTGAATGAAGTTCCTGTCAAGAAATACTGTGAGATTATCGAGTTTGTATTTTGAGGCAGTCATAGATGCTTCCCAGACTTGTCCCTCATCTGACTCACCATCTCCTATTATGGTATAGATCCTGTGTGGTTTTCCATCAATTCTTGCAGCTAGGGCCATTCCTATTGAAAAGGAAAGTCCTATTCCAAGAGAACCTCCGCAAAACTCAACACCTGGACATTTAAAATCAGGGTGTCCCTGTAATCGACTTTCAAATTTTCTTAGAGTTTCCATTTCTGATTTATCAAAATATCCAGCTACTGCAAGGTTTGAAAATAATCCGGGCGATGCATGTCCTTTTGACAATACAAATCTGTCTCGATCCTCCCATAGAGGATTCTTTGGATCGTATCGTAGGAACTTGAAAAAGATACATCCCATAATCTCTGCCATGGAAAAGGAACCACCTGGATGGCCAGATCCTGCAGTTGAGGTCCCTTTTATGACCAGTTTGCGAGTCTCGCGAACTTGTTTTATGATGTGATAGTAATTCAGTCCCATGCCTTATCCAAATTCTGAAAACCTAGAACATCTAAAAATGAATCAACATTCATGATTTTTAGCGCATTTGGAGCAAATAAAAAGTTATTTCAGAAATTTTTAATTTAACAGAACTTTAAACAGATAGGGAACTATAAGACCGATTTCAGATATGATTAATAAAGATAAATACTGTCCATATCACAATTGGTAGAGATTCACAGTCTTTCTAAGATCTTAAAAGATTCTTTACAAACCGAGAAGATTCCGGTTTAAGATTAGTATCCTCTGCTGTTTCTATCAGGTAATGCGCTGTTTGGATTTCGAAATCCATGTTTTTCCATCATATGATTTAAGAATCTTATATCGTCAGTAAATTTTTCACCGCAAACTGCACAACTTGTCACAGTATTTATCCGACACCGCCATCTTTTTAGGTTTTCATTGTATACAGACAGCTATGCAGAAAAGTACACGCCTTCCTAAACTTTCATTTTCAATCACACCAAATGAGCATGGATATCTTATTGCATGCAATGAAATTCCATATCTTTTCATTGATGCACCAAAGGTGGAGGAAATAGACGATCAGATAAACAGACTCATTGGAGAATATATTGAATATTTTCCAGATGATGCAATAAGACGTGGTGTAGATTTAACACTGCCAAAAGAGGCAATTTGGAAAGCTACACCAAACAGTATTGCATTAGAGTAAAAAGTGCCAGCACTACTGCTTCCCAAGGGCTCTCGCACCTTAGTAACACAGCAGCGACATTGGGTTTGACTTCCGGGTTCGGAATGGGACCGGGTCGGACCCCAACACTATGGCCGGCTAGAATACTGTATCAATAATCTTCTGTATTAATCTTACTTGAATAAGAGGTATAAATTAACGAAAGCGTTTGGTAGTTTATGACTCATCGAGTTGCTGTTCTGGATAGGGAGTTATGTCAGCCAAAAAAATGTGGTCTTGAGTGTATCAAATACTGTCCAGTAAACAAGTCAGGGGCTGATTGTATTGTACTAAATGAAGAGATTGGAAAAGCTCAGATTGATGAAAACATTTGCAACGGGTGTGGAATTTGTGTAAAAGTATGTCCCTTTGAGGCTATCACAATTGTAAATTTAGCACAAGAACTAAAATCAGAAAAAATTCATCAATATGGAATAAACTCTTTTAGATTATACAGAGTCCCCACACCAAAGAAAGGTCAGGTAATAGGACTTCTTGGTAGAAATGGAATGGGAAAAAGTACCATCGTCAACATTCTTTCAGGCAACTTAAAACCAAACTTAGGAAATTATGCAACACCCCCAGAGTGGGATGATATTTTAAAGAATTTTCACGGAACCGAATTAAAATCACATTTTGAAAAAATTGCAAATGGTCAAATCAGGGCATCAATAAAACCTCAACAAGTTTATAATTTAGCTAAAGTCTTCAATGGAACTACAAAAGAACTTTTGGAGAAATATGATGAGCGTAACGTCATACCAGATCTTGTAAGGGAATTAGGTTTACAGAACTCAATGGAAAACAAGATTAGTGAACTTAGTGGAGGAGAATTACAAAGGCTTGCAATTGCAGTCACAGCCTCAAAGGATTCCGATTTGTATTTTTTTGATGAGCCTTCCTCTTATAATGATGTATTTCAAAGAATAGGAGTAGCAAGGGTGATCCAAGGCCTTGCCAAGTTAGACAAAAGTGTCATGGTAGTGGAACATGATCTGACAGTACTCGATTATCTTAGCGACTTTATTGATGTCCTTTATGGTGAACCTGCTGCCTACGGTGTCGTTGCAGATTTATTATCTGCTAAAGTTGGAATTAACGTCTTTTTGGATGGCTATCTACCAAATGAGAATGTGAGGTTTAGAGACACTGCATTTAGATTTGATGCATCTACTTCATCAGATGAGTTTGTGATGACAGAAAATGTAGTCACTTATCCAGATTTGCAAAAGACGTATACCAAATTTTCAGTTTCTATTGAAGCTGGAAAAGTACGAAAAAATGAAGTTCTTGGAATCGTAGGTGCAAATGCTCTAGGAAAAACAACATTGATGAAAATGATTGCAGGTGTTGAAAACCCAGATTCTGGTGTACTTGAAACTAAAATCAAGTTAGCTTACAAGCCACAATACTTGACAAATGATTATGATGTTGAGGTGATATCACTTTTAGAAAATGCAAATGAGGGAGGATTGGAAGGAACTACTGAAGAAGAGCAAGTAGTTGATCCATTGAAGATAAAAAAACTTTACAACAAATCTGTCAAGAATTTGTCAGGTGGTGAATTACAAAAAGTGGCAATTGTTGCATGTCTTTTACAAAAAGTGGACTTGTACGCACTTGATGAACCATCGGCATTTTTAGATGTTGAAGACAGAATTACAATTGCCAAGCTTATCCAGAGATTTGTCCGTTCATATGGTAAATCCGCAATCATAATAGATCATGATATTCAACTCATGGATTTGATCTCAGATTCATTAGTAATTTTTGAAGGGGTTCCAGGAAAGGAAGGTCATGGTTCATCGCCCATGTCAAAAGCGGAAGGAATGAATCGTTTCTTAAGATCACTTGACATCACATACAGACGTGATGAGACAAGCATGAGACCTAGAGTAAATAAAACTGACAGCAGACTTGATCGAGGACAAAAACAGTCAGGGCATTTTTACTATAGAAATTGACTCGAATGTTAAAGGAGGCAGTGTCAGGGATATTGTCAGAAAAAGAGGTTTCTGAATTGTATGGAGCGTTTGATCAGATAGGAAATATTATAATTATTAGAATTCCAGATTCTCTTAGCTCTAAAAAGAAAACCATAGGAGAAACTCTTTTACAGAAAGTGAAAACTGCAAAATCTGTTTTTTATCAATCCTCTCCAGTTGAAGGTAATTTTAGAATTCGAAACCTAGAGTTACTTGCTGGTGAAGATAATACAGAGACAGAATACAAAGAGCATGGATGTAGATTTAGAGTAGATGTACAGAAAGCATTCTTTTCTCCCAGACTTTCTACAGAAAGAGAACGAATTGCAAATATGATCAACGATGGAGAAATTGTAATCAATATGTTTGGTGGAGTTGGCATGTTTTCTATTATTGCTGCCAAAAAAAAGAAATGTGTTGTCTATAACATTGACATAAACCCGTATGCGATAGAACTTTGCAAGAAAAGCATTAGTCTAAACAAGTTGAAAGGACGAGTTGAACCTATTGTTGGAAATGCCTCTGAGATAATTGAAGAAAGATTGGTAGACAAGGGTGACAGAGTCCTTATGCTTCTTCCTGAAAGGTCAGATGAGTTTCTTGGTTCTGCTATTAAAGCAACAAAAAGCTGTGGAATAATTCATTATTACTCGCATCAACATGCAAATAAAAGACAGGATGCAGTAGAGCTATCAAAACAACATTTCTTGCAAGTTACTCCTGTAAAATCTGAAACCATAGGGGGAAGAATGGTAAGACCTGTTGGACCTCATTATTATCAAACTGTTGTTGACGTTAAAATTCTAAAATAATTTTATTTGTTTTTATGAATAAGATTTTGTTCAGATCCAACAAAAATATTGCGTTTATTTTTTGTCATCTGATACAGTAGATGATGGGGACGGTTTTGTTGTTGCCATGCTGTATCCAATCCATGATATGACCCCCAATATACCCCCCACCGCCATAAGTACTGAAAGTTGTAAGACTATTGGACTCCATTCTGAAAGCATCAGAAGATAAGCATAAACGACAAAACCGACAATACATAAAACAAAGATTGTTAATCCCATGGTGCGTTGTTTGGTCATAGCGCTAAAGTCTTTTTGAGAGTAATTAAATTTAATCTAGTAGAAGAATTCGATTGTCATCAAGTATGCATCTTCGCCATCACGATAGTATGACTTTATTCTTTGTTTAATAATAAATCCAATTTTTTCATAAAGCTTGACTGCTTCATTATTACTGCAACGAACTTCCAAGTATAGCTCGTCTGCTTTTTTTATTTTACCACCAGCAATCGCCTCTTCAATTAGAGCTCTTCCAATTCCTTTTTTTCGTTGTTCTTCTAATACAGCAACAGAAACTACATGGCCCTTTTTCACAAAACCTAGTTTTTTGAAATTAGAAAATCCATATTCTGTTTTGCACATGATATATCCAACCAGTCTACCGTTAACCTCTGCAACAAGAAATGATTCTGGAAGTTCTGCAAGCAAACTTTCATAAAAATAATCAGAATAATGTTCAGGTAATGTTTTCATGTTAATTTCCATTACTGGAATTAGATCGCTAGGATCACATCTTCTAATAACACAATCTCCAATTTCTCTTAGTGCTACTTGCAATTCTAAATTATCAGCATCTATCAATTATTTAACTTTAAGCAAGTAAAAGAATTAATTCATAGCAAAAGAAGTCAATATTCATTGAGTGAACCTACACAAGAAGAAGTGATATCAATTGTTTCTTCAGTATTTGAGATAAAAAGTGTAAATCAGAATCTGGATGTGCTTCAATTCGAGATAGAACGAGAAGGATTTAAACCAAAATTTGTAAAACTTGCACAGAGTTTAGAATCAAAGAACCTGGTTGGAAGACTTGAGAAGTTTGAGGACAGGGTGTTTCTATTTGTGGGAAGATTTCATCCACCCAGGTTAAGACGTGCTTGGATACCACGAATACTTTTTGCTGCAACCATAGCCGTGGTAATGATTGATGGATACTATAGAACATTAGAGACTAATTCCATCGTTATGATAGGAGATCCATTAGAGATGGCTGGACTGTATACAGTTTCTTTGATTGGAATATTGGGGATACATGAGCTTGGTCACATTATAGCTTCTAAATGGCACAAGATCAAGACAAGTTGGCCATACTTTATTCCTGGCATCCCAATAATTGGTTTCATCCCCACCTTTGGAGCTCTCATAATGTCTCGTAGTTTTACTATAAACCGAGACATTCTTTTTGATATTGGTATTTCTGGACCTATTGCCGGATTAATTGTGGCAGTTGTAGTATCAATTTATGGTGCATACCTTTCTCCAGTAATTCCAGAATCTCAGGCCCAACAACTTATTTCGCAATCACAGCTGTTTGAAATACATGAGAGTGTGATCATGAAAACGACGGAGGTTCTCGCAGGTAAATATATCATAGGAACAGAAATAGTCTATTCGCCAGTTCTACTTGCAGCTTGGTTCGGATTTTTAATCACTTTCTTAAATCTTCTTCCAGCATGGCAGCTTGATGGTGGACACATAGCTCGAGCAACTCTTGGAAGAAAATGGCACAAGATTACAACGTATGCAGGAATTGGGATACTGGCGATTTTGGGATTTTGGTTTATGGCACTTTTTGTACTTTCGTTTAGCATGAGAAGCCCTGATGTAAGACCACTTGATGATATTTCTCCACTTTCAAGTAAACGAAAAAAATTATTCGTATTAGTAATTGGTCTTGCTGTTGTCTGTGCGCCGCTTCCATTTTCAATTCTACCTTAACAAAATATGTGATCCGTCTGAAACAACTGCAACTTTTTGACGAATGCCCTGTGTCTTTAAGATATAGTCCATGGCATCTTTTATACCACTAAATGCAATCATGCCAAGTTTTTCTTTTGTATAGAACTCTGGCAGAATTGAAACTATTCCTATCTGGAATTTTTTTGTAGTTTCAGTTAAAAACAGAAGATCTTCCATGCCGTCAACATATTTTGAAGGATTTTTTAGTCTATCCAAAGTCATCCTCCCTTCCATGTATTGTTGAATTGCCTCTGAACCTATTCCTCTTCCACACTCTGCTAAGAGAATTGCAAGTCCCTCTTCTTTGATTGCTTCAGAACAATTCCAAAGTGAAACAAGTGATCTACCAAGAGTTTCACTGTCACTTTCTTTACCGGGGCTAATTATCATTGTTCTATGTTTTCCTACTTCGCTTATGGCAACAGGTAAAAATGATTTTGATATAGATGACGTTAATGATGGATGTCCGGTTGCCAAGTTTACCACTCCTTTTGAGTTACCCACTATTTCTATTGCGGCTATCTCAAATGCGTCAGTAAATTTCTGTGCTATTACAAAATTAGCAAGTTCTTCTCCCGGTGCTGGAAGATTTCCTTTTCTTTTTTCGTATGCTGCAAGCATATGTTCTTTTCCAAATCTTCTAATCAGTTTTGTAGAAATGGTGTTAAATCCAAATAATCCATCAAATTCCATCTCTCCGACAAAGATTAGATTAGAATTTGAAAGTTGGTCATCGCTAAATTCTGTAATCGCTAAACTAGGATCTGTAAAAATGTGTTTTATAAGATGCATGCTAGGTTTGTCGACTAGAAGCCTTGGTTTTGGAATTGATTTTTGATTACACATGTCAAATAAGAGTGAGATTATCTTTTGTACTGTTTTTGAATGATCTAGTAGAACAAGTTCAGTTGGTTTTGAAAGATCAATTTGTTCTAATTTTGAAATAATTTCAGGATCTGTTAGAACAGTACCTTTAGAGTCTATTTTATTGTCAAGGTTTTCTGCTCTAATGTCCAATACAACGTCCGTCGATCCATAGTTAAGCCAAATTTCTGGCATAAGACTACGGATAGGACAGTTAAAATAAATCTGATATAGTTAATTTTGCTGTGGAGTTTGTCAAAGAATTTGCAACGTTTTTGTACCAAAATGGCGCAATAAAGTTTGGAAATTTCAAGCTTTCTAGTGGAAAAGATAGCCCTTACTACATAGATCTGCGATTAGTCCCAAGCTTCCCACATCAGTTTAGAATGATGATAAAGACACTTCAAAATTTAATATCAGAAAAGATTGGGTTTGAGAATTTTGACTGTATTGCTTCTGTTCCTACATCAGGATTAGTAATAGCATCTGCGCTTGCCATTGAGATTGTAAAACCTCTCGTATACATCAGACAGAAACCAAAGGAATATGGAACTGAGAATGTCATAGAAGGTAAAATAGCAAAAGGAACAAGTGTTTTACTTGTAGATGATGTTGCAACAACTGGTCTTTCTCTGATAAATGCAATAAAACCATTAAAAAACGCAGGCATGATCATAACAGATGCATTTACAATCGTAAACAGATTTGAGGGAGCTCGAGAAGCGTTAGCAACAGAGAATGTCAGATTATATGAAATTACTGACATTATGACATTAGCAACTATACTACATAAAGAAAACTTGGTTGACGACCAGACTTTGGAGCGTGTTAAAAAACAAATAGGTCTAATCTAAAGCGTAAAAAATGCTTACAGATTTAGCTTTCGTAGATCATTAGTTCTTTTTCTTCAAGCAGAGTGTGCAAGTTGTGTACTGCTCGATATACATCAGATTCTTTTTTTGCACCAGTACATACAAGTTTTCCTGAAGCAAAAAGTAGAATCACTGTCTTTGGATCAAGCATTCTGTGTATCAAACCAGGAAATTGTTCTGGTTCATACATACTTCTTGGGAGAGTTCTTGCAGCCTGTTCCAAGTGGATTTTCCCTCCAAGGCTTGCAGATGCAACCATATTTTGTATTACTATAACAGCATCTTTTTTAATTTTTATGCCGCCCTTTCGAAGTTTTTGCACTACGCTTCTTACTGCTTTAATAGCCTGTTCTTCGGATTTTGCTCCTGTACAAACCATCTTGCCAGAACTAAAAATCAGCGTTGCGGTCTTTGGAGATTTTAGTCTAAAGACTAATCCTGGGAATTGATCTGGATGATACTCAACATCGGGGAAGGTTTGTGTTATGACATTGAGATCAATTTTTTGATCAACAGATGCCGAAGCTACAACATTTTCTATACTGACTATAGGTTTTGTTTGAGGCATGTTTCGTTCCTTATATATGGGCTTTATATATACTCTATATCGTTTCAGCGCGATATTGTTTACGTCAAATTTAGCAAATCATTTATCCATAAAAAAATTGCAATAGGCAGCTCAGACAAATGCCTTTACATCACGTTTCAGATATAACTCTGATTCTTCATTGCGGCCCACTAAAAATCAGTAATACTTATTTTAAAACTAATGGCATGGAAAGCCAGCTGCATGCCTCATATCATGAGTTAATTCGTGAATATATTGGACGTCAAAAGATTCTTGGCCTGAGACTAAGCTAAACATATGTCCTTGGTCAAAACCTATTGCAAAAATTCCCATACATGCAATTACAACAAGTATTACAGCTGCAAACAAAGGAACGCCCATTTTGTGTGTCGATAATAATCTCGTTTTGACCAATGATTTTGTGATAAAAACTTGTTATATAAGGTTTAATCAACATCTGATCGCATTAAAATCAGGGTCACATTTTTGATTAAAAATATTAATTTTGTTTTGTAAATCCAAACAAGTAACATATTCCATTGATTCTGATTCAAGATCTTTTAGATCATATTCAATCTACATTCTATTTGGATAACATGTGTTTGAGACCTAAAAAATACCAGCCTAGGTGTTATTATGCCTAAAGATGCCGACATTATAACGGATTTTTCATTAAATTCAATTTATTTCCTAAATTAAAAAGATGGGCCCAAAGGG
>DUJB01000054.1 GCA_013330055.1 Nitrosopumilaceae archaeon | reverse complement strand
ATGACAGAAGGCAGGAGGACTTCGGCTTACAAGTATTATGGCGTCTCCTACATGCAACATAATATGATTTTTTTAAACATCAGAAAACTGCCAGATGAAAAATCTTTAGAAAACACCATTGTGCATGAATTGATCCACCTAAGATTTCCATATCTTAGTCATGGGAAAAGATTCAACAAGCTAGTAAGAAAAGGACTGGCAGGAAAAACTTTTGCACCTTACAAGAAAAGAAAATAAAAATCACTCAGAGATGGTTTATATTTACCACAAATAGGCAAATTTAACAAATGCTCCTTCAAGATCTAATGATACCTGTAGGCGCGGCTATTGTTTCATTTGTCGTCGCTGCAATTTTTGCTCTCTGGGTTTCCAAACAACAACCAGGAACTCAACAGATGCTTGACATTTCAAATGCAGTAAAGGTTGGCGCGATGGCATTTTTGCGAAGAGAGTTTAAAATTGTCATTCCTGTTGCGATAGGTTTAGCTGTTATCATTGGTGCAGCTATTGGATTTTCAAACGGTATTGCATTTGCAGTAGGAGCTGGATTATCTGCAGTTGCAGGATTGATTTCATTAAAGATTACAGTAAAGGCTGCTGTTCGTGCNNGTTCCTGCGATGGCTCTATTAGCAATCACCTTACTTTATTTCGTTTTTCCAGATCCAATCACGATAGCTGGTGTTGGCATCGGTGCTAGTCTCATTGCTTTGTTTATCAGAGTAGGCGGAGGAATCTTCACAAAGGCTGCAGACATGGGCGCAGACTTGGTTGGTAAAGTTGAAGCAAACATCCCAGAAGATGATCCAAGAAATCCAGCAACAATTGCAGACAACGTTGGTGACAACGTAGGAGATGCAGCTGGCATGGGTTCTGATATTTATGAATCATATATTGTTACTATGCTTGCATCGTTACTTCTTGGTGCATTAATTGGCACTCCAGAAAACCTGCTTTATCCTATTTTGATTGGAGCATCAGGATTGATAGCATCAATAATTGGTACTGCGACAATAGGCCCAAGAAAGATGACCGACGTTATGAAGCCTCTGAATCGCGCATTTTATGTTTCTGCTGCAATAGCAATAGCACTCAATTTTGTTTTTACAAATTTGTTCCTTGGTCAGACTCCACTNNGAATCCGCAAAGTGGGGATATGCCTCGTTGACATTAATGGGAATCATTCAAGGTATGCGTTCAACTGGACCATTTATGATTGCAATTGTTGTTGCACTAGCATTGTCATTTGCAATAGCTTCATCTGCTGCACCAGATCCTTCACAATCAACAATTTACGGAATATTTGGAACATCGCTTACTGCGATGGCCATGCTTAGTCTTGCCGGAATTGTACTTAGCATAGATGCATTTGGCCCAATCAGTGACAATGCTGGAGGAATTGTAGAAATGACTGGTATGGGAGAGGCAAGCCGCAAAGTCACTGATGAGATAGATGCCGTAGGAAACACTACAAAGGCAGTTACCAAAGGATTTGCAATAGCAAGTGCAGGTCTTGCAGCACTAGCTATGATCCAAGCTTTCCAATATGAGGCAGCAAAAGTATTCCACATTGCATTTGATTATAGTCTTTCAAATCCATCAATCATAATAGGATTACTTGTTGGTGGACTATTGCCTTTCTTTATCACAAGCCAGCTCATTGCTGCAGTTTCAAGAGCTGCAGGAAAGATGGTTGAAGAAGTCAGAAGACAGTTCAAAGAACATCCAGACATTCTTACTGGCAAAGTAAAGCCAGACTATGCCAAGTGTGTCGATGTTGCAACTGTAGCTTCACTTAGAGAGTTATGGAAGTCAGCAACNNGTCACAGGAATTTTCTTGGCATATCACTTGGCAAACACCGGTGGAGCATGGGATAATGCGAAAAAATATGTCGAGATCCAGGGGCACAAAGGAAGCGAGGAACACAAGATCACAATTGTTGGCGATGTTATTGGTGACCCATACAAAGACACAGCAGGACCTGCACTAAATACTGTAATCAAATTGTTAAATACGGTAGCTATCGTGTTTGTCTCTGCGTTTGTAGGAATTCTTGTTCTAGTACACTAGGTTTTATTTTCGTCAACTACCATAGTCATATCAAGTTCGTCTATCTGTGCTTCGATGGTCTTTCTCATGGCGTCATTGTGTTCTTTACAAAACTTGAAAAACCCATCGACAGTTTCAAAACAGCCACAAATCCACTGTGTTTTTTTCTCGCCTTCTACCGTAAGTTTCCTATATGCATCTTTTTTCTCCATTACAACACATCATCCAGTTCATTCTAAAAAGATTTCTGGCTGGTAATCCGAGAATTTTAAAAATTAAAAAATAGTTTATGGACAGCCTTCCATCTTTTGAATGAAGTATCCATTTTGGCGAATTTGATTCGCGATTGGCTCAGGTGCGCCTTGAGTGTGACAAAATTGGCACTCTTCGATTGTGACTTTGGCATCACTTTCTCCGACAGTTTTTAGCCATTCTTTTGCAAACTCGATTGCCTTTGTATGATCTTTGACATCAGTAATAACATCAAAGTGCATTGTGTGACCGTCCTTTGCCTCTACATATGTATCGTATACGTGAATATCCATAGTTTTTATTTCAAGAAGGGATATTTAATTCAAATCACTGGATTTATCATGAAATACAATATTATAGTTGATTTTCCAAAAATCAAGACTATAGATTTAGAATTAGATGATAACATATCACCAAATACTGTCAAGTCTATTCTAGATCGTTTACCATTTACTGTTGCAATAAATTCTTGGGGTGAAGAGCTTTATACAAGTGAAATTCCAGTTGTGGTAAAAGAAGAAAATGCCAAATCATTGGTAGAATTGATGGATGTTGCTTATTGGCCTCCAGGCAAAGCAATATGTCTCTTTTTTGGTCCAACACCAATAGGAAAAAAAGATGAGATCAAACCATACTCTCCTGTAAATATCATTGGCAAGATCAAGACAACTGATAAAAAATTTCTAAAAGACATATCTGATGGAATGAAGGTTACTTTTAGGACAGCTAATTAAGACATCAGGAAAATGCTTTTACGTCATGAAGCATAATGTATTTTGATTGTGGCATCTTAGAACTACTTTCAAATGTAAGGCATGCGATGTATCCTTTACTGATAAAGAGCACCTTGAAAGACACAAGAAGAGCATCCACAAATAAATTCACTGTACAGATAAAACGAACGGTATTATTTTTGATTCAAATACATATGCTCTGAATTGTTCAGTTTTGTTTGAAAATATTACCCATGGCACAGGGTTTATCTCCATGAATTTCTGGTCTGTCACAGACGGATAAGCTTCAGAATCTGGATGTGAGTGAAAAATTCCAACAACATCTAGTTGTCTTTTTTCAGCTTCTTGATATCCTTTAATGAGTTCATCGTTAGATATTGTAAAGGTTACTGGTGAATTTTCTATGTTTTTTGTTAGAAAAACGTCTTTTACTCTAAAATGATCTTTTTCAATTTTCCCAAACAATATGGCGCAAGATTCGTTTGGGGACGCTTCTTTTGCATGTTTAGATAGAAGGTTGATCTGATCTTTTGAAATTAAAATTGCTTGTTGCAATGTTTCTCTATTGTACCGTGACTTTACCTGTCATCCATGGATGAAGTAAACAGTAGTACTCTGTTGCTCCAGGAGAATCAAATTTGTATTCAAATGTTTTTCCTGCAGCTAGTATATCTGAATCAAATGCACCTGATGCCCCCGATGTTGGATTTCCACTTGTAACGGTGTGTGCTGCAATGTCATCGTTTGACCAAACTACTATTGTTCCAGCTGATACAGTAATTTCTTTAGGATCAAAGTACAATTGTCCTTCACTTTGTGTCATTGCTCCAGATGGGATACTTACTTTGGTAGTTACTTGCGCTGTGGGTTCTTTTACTACTAGAGTTGCTGTCATTAACGGATGCACTGAACAGAAGTACGGATATTCACCTGCTGCAAGATCTTTAGTATCTAGTTGGTATTTTGAACCAGCAGAAATTACACTAGAGTCAAATGTTTCTCCAAGGTCAGCTTGACTAGTTACCGTATGCATAACATTGTCGTTATTTGTCCATTCCACCACATCGCCTTTATTCACAGTTAATGCATCTGGATCATAATCAGGATTATCAGGAATAGAAGCGCCTACAAGTATCTCTACTGGTATTGCCTTTACAACAGGTACTTGCTCAACGGGTTTTTCAGGTTCTTCAACTGGAGGCTGCAACGAAAACTGTGCACCAGGTCCTACAAATCCAAGCGTTACAAAGGATGCAATTCCCACCCCCGCTGCCAAGATAAAAATCACAGAAATTGGTTTTGCATACTGCGGTATTTTCATTGCAGCGTAAGATATGACAACTGTTGGAATAATGATAACAAGCAAGACTCCTGCAAATGTTGGCAATGTTAATACAGATGTCATTGTAAAAGCAAACGCACCAAAGGAACCTGCAATCCCGAAAATTACCAAAGTAGTAGCTTTGGCTCGATTACTTGTAGAAACGCCTCCGCTTAGAATTCCACATGCCAAAAAGATCAGACCTACGAACATTGTAAGTCCAGTAAGAGCGTGCATTCCATCAATGAATGTCTTTGCAATGCCAGCGTAGGAGACAACCACACCTGCTAGTCCTACTGCAGTAAGACCCATTCCAGGCATCATAAGATCCCAGTCGCTCATTTGTGGTACATTCACGAGGTGAGATAAATAATCCTTTTGGACCCAAGATTGCAAACTTCGAATAAATTAAATCCCTAACAAAACCGCTAACAAAGAGTTGGGAATAAAAGAGATCTTAGAAATATCAAAACCGCGTATTGTAATTCTACTTGTAATTACTGCAGTTACATCCATGTATGCCGCAAGCAAGCTTATCGGTCCTGAGCTAAACAATTGGGGCTTGTTCCACATTATCATATCGGGGGCACTTGCTTCTGCTGGTTCTAGTGCATTAAATCACTACTACGACAAAGACATCGATCCCTTGATGAAACGTACAAGCACAAGGCCAATTCCATCTGGCAGAATGTCTGCAAAAAGTGTACTTGCATATGGCATGGCAGTAAGTGCGGCATCTGTAATTTATGCTGCAATTACATTAAATCTAGTTTCTACATTTTTCATCGCATTAGGAATTTTCTTTTACGTCATTGTGTACACTGCATGGCTTAAAAGAAAGAATTCATCAAATATTGTAATCGGAGGATTTGCAGGAAGTGCAGCCTCTATGGCCGGATGGTCAGCTGCAACTGGTTCTATGGATTTGCTTGGAACACTAGTAGGAATGTTAGTTTTTGTCTGGACTCCATCTCACTTTTGGTGTCTTGCTATGAAAATCAGAGATGATTATGCAGAAGCCAAGGTTCCCATGCTCCCAGTGTTAATTGGAATGCAAAAAACCTCAAATTATATTTTGATCAATACCGCAATCTTGTTACCTTACTCTCTTATGCTCTATGCATTTGGACTAGGTCTTGTGTATCTTACAGTAGCTGCAATCTCAGGCGGTTTATTGTTTGTGTATCATTACAAGCTTACAAAGAATCCAACACCAGAATTTGCTTGGAAGGCATACAAAGTTACCGCTCCATATCTTACAATAATATTTGTAGCAATAGCACTAGATGCCGCATTTCACTTTAGAATCTGACTAGACTTCTTGATCTTGTTCTTGTTCAACGCCTGGGAATCCAGCTTCGTAATCGCGTTCTAGTTTTTCACGATTCTGTGCTTCCACTTCGTCTTCTTCCTCTTGTTTTTCTACAATTTCAATTCTGCGTTCATCTTTTGTTAGCCAACCTACTTTGACTAGTCCATATATTTCCAAGTCAAGTAGAGTTTTGTTAAATTCATCATCAGGAAGAACAATCCCTTCTTTTACAAGAATTTTTGACAGTTCCGAGTCCGTTAACGACCCAGATTCCTTTATCTTTTCATATACTAGATTTTTCAATGGTAGATTCATGTTTAGCCGTAAAATGTCTTATCGATTGGCTTTGGTATGGCATATGATATATTCTCTTTTATTGTGCCATACCATTCGTCAACAACTTTTGTGATTGAGGGTTTTACAAGCTTTAGTGCTGCTGCAAAGTCTGCGCTTCCTATTTTTGCAGATTCGTTTTGCATTGCATGTACTGCAGATTCCCTGCATATTGCAACTAGATCAGCTCCACTGTAACTTTTTGTTGCTACTGCAATTTCTTTTAAATCCACATCATTAGAAAGAGGCATTTGTCGGGTTAGAATCTTTATGATTTCTAGTCTTCCTTTTTCGTCTGGAGGTTGAATATACAGGATCAAGTCTAGCCTTCCTGGTCTTAGTAAAGAAGTTTCTATCAAGTCTGGTCTGTTTGAAATTCCAATTACAATTACTCGTGAAGCTCCTCCGTCTTCCATTTCAGTTAAGAGTTGACTCAAAAGTCTCTCGCCAACTCCACCATCTTCGCCTGATTTTGTCCTTGCAAATGAATCTAGCTCATCAAATATCACAATACATGGGGACGACGCCTTGGCTTTTCTGAATATTTCTCTTACTGCTTTTTCTGATTCTCCAACCCATTTTGACAATACTTCGGGACCTCGGACAAAAATCATGTTTGCACCGCTTTCTGTTGCAAGCGCTCTTGCAAGCAACGTCTTTCCACATCCTGGTGGACCATACAGTAATGCACCTTTTGGAGGTTTGATTCCCATTTTTTGGAATTTTCCTGGTTCTTTTATTGCAGTGATCAAGTTGTCACGGAGCGTTCTTTTTGAATCATCTAGTCCACCAACATCTCTCCACCACACCTTTGGGCTTTCAACATAAAATTCCCGCATAGCGGTTGGAACTATCTCATGCATTGCATCATAGAAATCCTGTAAGCTAACTTTCATTGACTGTAAAATTTCAGATGAGATTTTTTCTGTTTCCACATCAATTTCTGGGAAATAATTTCTAAGAGCTTTCATAGCTGCTTCCCTACAAAGCGATTTAATGTCAGCACCAGTGTATCCATGAAGTTCTGCAGCAAGTATCTTGAGATCCACATCATTCTCAAGAGGCATTCCTCTTGTGTGGATATGTAAAATCTCCAGTCTCCCATCTGCGTTTGGTACAGAGATTTCTATTTCTCTATCAAATCTCCCCGGTCTTCGCAGAGCGGGGTCTACGCTTTCAGGTCTATTTGTTGCACCTAAAACAATGACTTGACCTCTTTCAGTAAGTCCATCCATCAAAGCTAATAGTTGTGCAACCACTCTTTTTTCCACATCTCCATATGCTTCTTCTCTTTTTGGAGCTATTGCATCAATTTCATCAATGAATATTACACTTGGTGAGTTTTCTTTTGCTTCTTTGAATATGTCACGTAGTCTTGCTTCTGTTTCTCCGTAATATTTGTTCATAATTTCTGGTCCGTTTATGGAATAAAAGTTTGCTTCTGATTCGCTTGCAAGAACTTTGGCAATCAAAGTTTTTCCACATCCAGGCGGACCGTAAAGCAAAATTCCACTATGCGGTTCTATTCCAAATCTGGTAAAAACTTCTGGATGTCTTAGAGGGAGTTCTACAATTTCTCGCATTCTTTTTGTTTGCGCCCTTAGTCCACCAATTTCTTCATATGTCACACGAATTTTTTTCTCAACTGATGTTTCACTTAAAATTGTCAGTGTTGTCCCACGTTCAATCTTAACTACGCTCTTTGGTGAGATTTTGTGAATTTTAAAGTCCATCGAGTTTCCAAGAATCATTACAGAGATTTCATCGCCTTCGGACAGGGGTAGTCCTTTGAGTCTGTTTTTTACAAAATCAGTAAACTCCTTGTCTACAGTAACATTACCATTTACTGGCATCAATACAACACTTTTTGCAGGTTTTGCAACTATTTTTTGTACAGTAACTAGATCATTTACTGAAACACCGACATTCTTTCTTGTTTGTCCATCAATTCGTATCATGTCAGGTTCTTTATCATCGTCATCTGTAGGCCACACTATTGCACAGCTGGGTCTTTTTCCAAGAATTTCCACCATATCGCCAGGTTCTACGTGAAGATATTCCATGGCTTCAGGCTCGATTCTAGCTCGTCTCTTTCCTACATCCCGTTGTTTTGCTTCACCTACACGCATTTGCAGGGGTTCTTCTTTTCGTACCAAAAAGACACCTACTTTACATCAACAGATGCTCTGCTCATTCCCAAGACCTCAAACTCTCCTACTCCTTCAATAGATCTGACTGCATTTTCAAGTGAGTCCATCTGTCCTTCCTTGTCGTCTAGGGAAAATTCTGCGTTAATAAAGTAGAGACCAAAAGCTAGTGGCTCTTTGGTGTATTTTGAAAGCTTGATCTCGTCCTTTAGTGTAGAGCCGATCTTTTTTGCTACACTGTCTAGATCTATTTCTGTACCTGTAGGAAGAATTTTTGCTTTAAGTAATAATCGTGCCATTTTTTATGGTCCGTTAAATTTACAAGAATTGCATTCGTAAGCTCTCGCAGCTTCTCTACAGCTCTCGCATCTCCACAGCAATACAGAACCACAGTTTGGGCAGTTGAATTTTACACATTTATCATTAGGCATGATAGTTCGGTGGCACGAGCTGCATACTGGTAGTGTAATGGATGATGACATGTTCTGACCTGATTAAAAACCGAATTTATATCTTGCTTATCAATTGTACTTCATCTCATGTCAACAGTCGTCTAAATTCACTACCTAAAATTGCCTGTACTGTCTTTACCGATCCTTTCACACCAAGAAGTTTTGCAAGAGAGACAGTATGAAAATCAAACGTCCCTTCTTTTGAGATCTCTTCTAAGATCTCCGGTGTGACAGATTCAAACATCTTGTCAATTGATCTGTTATCAAATCTTTCAAAAAGTTTTCGTGCAAGAAGCATGTTTTGAAATTCATGGCCAAATTTTTCAGACCAACTCTTTTGATATCCTAATAGATCGGATTGATTTCCAGATCCCAAATACTTTGAAATTGCTCTTCCTGCAAATATACCACCAAGACCGCATGAATATATCCCACCGGCAGTAGTAGGCTTTGACTGGCCAGCTGCGTCTCCTATTGTAACTATATTTTTTGTAACAAAGTTTTCAATTGGGCCTTTTATCCATATAGGTGCAAAGATCTTTCTCACGATAGAATGCTTCCCTTTTTGTGAAAGAAAGTTTTCAAGTGTTATTGCTGCGTTTATTCCCTTTCCTGCGACACCCACTTTGGCTATATCTGTACATGTAGGAATAATCCAAGCAAAAAAGCCAGGGTATTTTTCTTGATCAAAATAGACTTCAATTCTGTCTTTATCAATCCAGTCTGCATATACTTCATACTGTGCAGATTGCAGTATCCCTTCTCGGTCTTTGCCAATTAAGGAAGAGACCCCACGTGCATCAACTATCACATTACATTTCAGGCTGCCTACCGAAGTTTTTACTTCATCGCCATTGATTTCTTTTAAAGATGTTCTAACCCAGATTTCTGCACCGTTATTTTTTGCTTGATGTGCTATTTGTTTATCAAAATCTCGTCTGTCTAACACTAAGACTTTTTGTGCCTTGGCATTTAGTGTGAAACTCTTTCCAGATGGCGAGATTATGGATGCAGAACTTATCTTGTTCTCAAGTGTTCCTCTGGTTGGAATTACACCAAGTTCCTCAATCCCTGAGACACTTACCACACCGCCGCAATGTTCAGGAGTACCAATTTCATAATCTTCTTCTAGAACTAAAACACTGTGGCCTAATCGTGCAATTTCTCTTGCACATAACAATCCAGAGACACTACCTCCTGCAATTATAACTTCATAATCCATGACTTTACATTTTGTGTACAATTATTTATTTCAATTCAAAAGTTTAACATACTCTAATTACTTGTAAAGCAGTAATGGGTTTGATTAAACAAGTAATTGTGGTAAGAAAGGATCTTGAAATGGGTACTGGAAAAATTGCTGCTCAAGTGGGACATGCTTGCGTTTTAGGAGCAGAGCACGTACGCAAATCAAAACCAGACTGGTACAAAGAGTGGATCACGGCAGGTCAGGAAAAAGTTGTTGTTAAAGTTACAAGTCTTGAACAACTAGAGCAAGTAAAAAAACATGCAATATCTTTAGATCTTCCTTTGTCAGAAGTAACAGATGCTGGACATACACAGATCGCACCAGGGACAGTTACTTGCATTTCAATAGGACCAGCACCAGAGATAACGATAGACAAAGTTACAAAAGATCTAAAGCTTTTGTAGAATAAGATATAACAAGGAAAATTCGTCTGCCATTTGTGAAGAAAAAAGCAAAACAACTCCTAGTTGCTGCGTTTTTTGGAATAATACTTCTGACTTCTACAATAGCACTTGCAGTTATGGGCAATACTAATACTGATCCTAATTTGAACACGGATAAAGATAAACCAGAGCCAACGTTAACTGGCACTCCAGCAGATAATTACCCTATAGAACAGCGAACAACATTCTGTGGAACAAATTCAACAAAGTCTAACCGATACATAACTGAATTTAGTGTTCCAACTTATTGTGCACAGCCTCTAGCGATAACCACCGATTCGTCTGGAAACGTATGGTTTACCGAATATAACACTGGCAATTTAGTAAAGTTTGATCCATTTTCCAGGATTTTCAAAGAGTATCAAAATGACAGGTGGCCAAAAGGGGATCANNCAGAATATTCTCGTAAATGACTTTACAGGAAACAAGATTACGTTTTTTGATTCTAGTCAAACAGGTAACGAGACTCAATATTCCAAAATAAATTCGCCAACTACTGATACCCTTACATCTTCCTTGACTGTTGATGCTGACAAAAAGATTTGGTACACTGTTTGGAAGTTTCAAGAGGGAGGAATCCTAATACGATATGATCCACAAACCTCCAACAGAACTGCATTTAATCTTCCACCTGGAATGTTAGCACCTAACGGAATTTCATCAGATCCAGAGAACAAGATCTGGATTACTGATGCTGGAAGCAGTTTCTTTTTCAATTTTGATCAACAATCAGAACAGTTCACAAGATTCACCACCTCAATACCACCTGAAAGCACATATGGAAATTCTTCTGGATTAATCAAGACTCCAATATCAAGACCATATTGGAATCAATTTGATAATAATACAGGTAAACTCTGGTTTAACGAACAGACTGGAAACAGTATGGCAGTTTTTGATCCTACAAAAGAAACACTTGTAGAATATCTCGTACCTTCAAAAAATCCCAACTGGTCTGACTGTAGCGGTAATAATGATTGTGGAGTTGCCCAAGTACTAGACTTTACCATAAATAATGACAAGATTTGGTTCACAGAATGGGTGCAAAATAATATTGCTGTTCTTGATTCTAGCATTCCACTTCCAATTGAAGTAAATGTTGATACGAAAAGTCTAACTTTGAGCNNTGTTTCTTTTACAATTTCCGTAGACAGGTTTGCATTGTCTGGAACTTACAAGATTCTTTTGGGAGCAAGATATAACGAAGTCACAGTTTCACAATATGTGACAGTTACAGTAAAGTAAGAAGTGGTTCCCAAGCTAGACTCGGAAATTGGTATTTTTGTATACAGTACCAAGTTTAAAGGAATTGGCGGAAAAATAAAATCTTCTGTTGAAGATTTTTTTGTGTCGGAAATTCTAGATGAAAAAGCGTTATCAAAACTTTCCAAGACAGAGGGGTACGCAGTATACAAATTAAAAAAACATGGAATTGATACAAATCATGCTCTTTCTGAGATTTACAAAATACATGGGGTTAGACTAAAAGCACTAGGATTAAAGGATGCAAATGCAACTACAGAGCAATTTGTTTGTTCAATGAACACGTCAACGAATGCGGTGAATTTTTCTACAAACAGATACAGCCTAGAGTCTCTTGGCTATGTCCCTAAACCACTCACAAAAAAAGACATGATAGGAAATCATTTTAAAATAAAAATAGAAGACGTCTCTTTTGCAGAAATTTCGAAATTTAAAGAACATGAACAAGTTCTGAACTTTTTTGGCTATCAGAGGTTCGGAAGTAAGAGACCAGTATCTCATCTGATAGGAAAAGCAATCTTACAGAATGATTTTGAGCGTGCAGTCAGTCTCCTTCTTTCCTTTAGCTCAGAAGATGATTTGCCTGAAAATACAAAGATCAGAAGAATGCTTGAAGACAAATCAAACTATTCCAAGATACTAAATGAAATTCCCCCCCAGATGGATATTGAGCGAGTTGTATTGTCTGAGATGGTAGAACATAACGATCCTCTTAGAGCAATGAGAAGCATGCCTCTTACGATTAGAAGGTTTTTTGTGCAAGCATTTCAGTCCTATGTCTTTAATTGTACAATAAGTTCAGCCTTTGAATATGGAGAGGAGTTGTTTTTGCCAAAACCTGGAGATGTGTGTTATGATAAAAAAAGCATGCTTAGAAGATTTGAAAATGATCCTAGCCAGAGACTCGCAGTACCAATTGTAGGATATTCATATTCTAAAAAGAATAGATTTGATTACCACATTTCAAAAGTTCTTGAAACAGAACATGTTCATGCAAAGGATTTTTTTTCAAAAATTATGCAAGAAGTAAGTGATGAAGGCGGATTCAGACAAACTACTATCAAATGTGATGATTTTTCCATATCGGAGCCAAAACTTAGTTTTACATTGTCTAGAGGATCTTATGCTACAGTATTTTTAAGAGAAATAATGAAACCCCAAGATCCCATAAAGGCAGGATTTTAAAGCATCTATCATGTCAGTTTGCTAACTACACTCATCAATAAATCAGAGATCAGAATTATGCCAAGCCGCATTTTTCATAATAACGCTGGTGATAATCTTCTGCTTTATAGAACTGTAAAGCAGGGACGATCTCCGTAACAATTTTTTTGTGATATTTGTCAGAGTTTTCAAGTTTTTCTTTTGAGGCCTTTGCTGAGGTTTCTTGTTCTGAACCATGGAAAAAAATCAGAGATCTGTATTGTGTGCCTATGTCAGGTCCTTGTCTGTTTAATGTAGTCGGGTCGTGGTTGTTCCAAAATGTATCCAAAAGTTCATCATAGGAAATTTTTAATGGATCATATTCTATTTGAACAACTTCAGCATGTCCAGTTTGTCCTGAACAAACATCGTCATATGTTGGATTTTCAGATGAACCTCCAGCATATCCAACGGAGGTTGATAAGATACCATTTAGTTTTTGAAATACAGGCTCTACACACCAAAAACAACCAGCACCAAAAGTAGCTTTCATAATTTGGGTTATCAAATTGTCACATTAAAACGCTAGTATCTTATGATATTTATTTATCATAATTTCAAAAATACATGTGTTCTTGAGACCCTTCAAGTAATGTAATAAGATTTAAGATCGTATAACAGTAGTAATCCATGGAAAAAGCATATGTTCTTATTGGATGCGAACTTGGTTCAGAAACTGAACTTGTAAAAAAACTCTTAGACATAGATAGAGTCAAAGACGCTCACGTAACATATGGTGATTACGATATCGTAGTAGAAGTAGAAACTGATACAGAAAGACAGATGGACAATCTCATAACAAAAAAGATTCGCAAGTTAGACAAGATTCGAACTACGACTACTTTGGGCGTAGTGAGTTAACTTTAGATAATACAATACCTCCGGCTAAAATTATAATTCCAGTTATTGTAATCCATTGACCATTTGTTATCCATTCTGGATTAGAATACATGAAAGATGATTCAGGTCCAACTACGGATTGCCCTTGAAGGTAAAACACTATTCCTGATAAAATAACGACTATTCCTAGTCCTATTATTGGCTTTCCAGGGTTCATCTGTTATCCAATATGAGAGGATCATAAAAGGTAAAGAGAATTGATAGATTAAGCAAATCATTTTTTAGTTGTCTCTTTAATGCCTTTTTCAAAAATCAACTTCAGATTGGACGAGTGGGGAACAGACCTATACGAACTTAGGCACAACAGAAGTTGGATAGATCTTTGCATATTTTCAGGAGCAGCCGCATTTGCAATAATTCTTTATCTAACACTTGGTCCAGACATTGAAAGAACTACAAGGGAATCACCTATTATTATGAACATCATGTTTGGCCCTGCATTTGCAATAGGCTTACTGTATGGAATAAAACTGACCGATGGGGTAATGAGGCCCTCAGAAACAAGAAGCCCATTCAAAAGATCAGTTGTAAAGATATTTCTGTTCTTATTTATGATGGGTGCTATTTTTAGCTCTGTTACTTTTGCTTTACATGGCGGAGTAGATGCACCTAAAAAATCGATTTGGGAAGACGGTTTAATTCCATGGTTAAGTGAGTTCATACAAGCAAATGGAGGCCTTACGTTTCTGATTGTATCCAGCATCACAATAATGGCAGCTGCTACGAAGCGCATGGTTGGAATAGAAGGATTTTTCAACAAAGTTTTCACCTTTGTGGGGACTTTTGTCTTCTTTTCTATGATTGCTCTAAGTCTATCACATGTAGACCCTACTCATTCTCAAGTGTACCTATATGCTTTCTACCAAGCAGGAATAATTGGAGGCATATTTTATCAAATGAATAAGGTTACCACACGTGCCAATCTATGGGAAGATTATGCAAACGGTTACTAGAATTTTTTAAATTTTCTTGACACAAACATAAAAGAGAATGCTGCGCCTATAACAAGTAGAGTGTAACTCGAGAATTCTGGAAGGTAAGTAGTACCCATTATTTCCATAGTATTGTGCCCTGTACCATTAAATTCTAGAACAATAAACGATATTTTATCATTTTTTCTAATCTGTGGAAATATTTCTTCACCGTTTACAAATAAAGTAAGGTCACCATCAATCAAATTTATTGGGATCAGTATTTCTGCAAAGTTGTTATCAAGGCTACTAGTTATATCGAATGTAAGTTTTTTGTCCTCCCTACTTAATTTCACATCGTTGATTTCAAAATTTGCCACAGTTTCTACTTCAAAATCATATCCGCTGGTTTCAATTGTAAAGTCTTTTTTCAGTCCAGTTTTTTCAGATATGGCTCCAAAAGCAGGAGGTAAAAGCATGATAGTTACAAATGCTATTACTAAAAATCCTAATATTTTCAATTCTTAATTTTTAAGACCGGCAATCTTGCCACGCATTTCTCTGTCTTTGAAGATTCTTGGATGAGAAGGATCGGCCAAAATTACTTCATACCACAGATACATTCCATCTTGATAGAGATAATACGAACCAAGAAGTTTCATGTTTGGATGTCTTTCAAGAACTCGTCGTTCTGCAACTTGTTGCATACTAACATCTGGTTTTATTCTCGTTACGCCAAGGTGCTTTGGTCTCCTTCCAGCAACGGGTCTTTTCTTACGCATGTTACCTTTGCCCACACGCATTCGAATTACAACTATTCCCTCTTTTGCCTTGTACCCTACCCTTCTAGCTTTTTGTATTCTACTTGGCCTTTCTATTCTTGTAAGGGCATTTTGCTTTCTCCATTCAATAGCTTTTGCTCTTAGTTCTGGAGAGTTTTCCTGCCACATTTTGAGCCAAATTTGATCTTGATGGCTAATCATATTCGGCTCTAACAAAATCCCCTTAATATCTGTACCATCCTTTTCACAAAAAAGAGCCGTTTTCTAAATGGATAAACGCATATTATGAAACAATAACAACTCAGAGTAAAGTGTCTAGTAAAGATTTTGTGATAATTTTTGTTGCCATTATTTTTATAAGTGAAGCTAATGTTGCGTCAGCTGTATCGCTTTCAATTCAGACAGATAAATCAGAATATCAATACAGTGATCTTCTTTCATTTGTAATCCAAGTATCGGATATAACTGGGAAACCATTGACACTTTATATCAGAGATGAATCTGGAAAAAATAGTTCTCCAATTGTGCTTCAGATAGTCAATGCTACTACTACAATTACAGCAAGAGAATCTTTTGATCCTACCGTATACAAACAAGGAATCTATTATTTAGATGCAGAATATTCTGGAGTTAAAGCTGGCACTTCGTTTAAAATAATTAGTACAGATAAAATCGTCATTCCTTCATGGGTAAAGAATTTAGGGAAATGGTGGTCTCAAGAACTCATCACTGACAAGGATTTTTCCAGAGGCATAGAATATCTCATTAAAGAAAATATCATCACCATACCTGAATCAGGGAACCTAGATTCAAGCGGTGCTACCAAGATACCTGGATGGGTAAAAACTAATGCTGGATGGTGGGCAGACAACCGCATATCTGATTTGGACTTTGCCTTAGGAATACAATATCTAATCAGAAGTGNNGCAGTCATTACAAATTGTTGCATCTGTCTTTCGTTTATGGGTATTGACCAGTTTGGCATTTTAGAAAAGTCAAATATGTTTTGAATTGTTTGAGATGGTTTTTCTTCAGGCATCGGAGCTGCCTCTTCTTCAGGTGATTCTTCATCAGGAACAGATTTGTCAGGTGTTTGCTCTACAGTTGTGGCTTCTTCAGTTTCTTCTTGAGGAGTTTCTTCTGTAGGCTCTTCTGTTGGTTCTTCTAATACAGGTTCGTTTTCATATAACCTGCCTACAAGATGCGTTCCAAAAATTTCAAGCTCCGTAGTACCTGGTGATAATTCCATGAAGAGTGTTCTAGTGGCATCAGTTGCTTCTTTTTCAGAGAATGTAACATAATCACCGTCAGCAATTATTAAAAAATCATCATCGGTTTCATTTTCTTTAGAATCAAGCAGTTCTCTCGGAATTGTTAATTCTAGAGTTGCAATTGGACTTGTTACGTCGATTACAAAAATAAGTTCGAAGTCATCGGGATTTGGAATTACTTCAAAAACGGTTACGTCTTTTGCCTCATATGTTATGTCGTATAGTTTTCCATAATCCACTGATATTGTTTGTACTTCAGCAAAAACAAGAACCGGTGAAAAACTAAGAACCAGTATAAAAAACAATAATTTCAACGTAACCAATTCTAAATTATGCCTCGTAGAATCATTATTATCTTTTCTGCTATAACATTTGCAGCTAAAGTCTGAGCTTCTTTTGTCTGCGCACCTATGTGAGGAGTACATATGACGTTTGACAATGTAGTAAGTTTGTTTCCTGNNGTGAATTTACCAGATGTTTTGTATCATTTGTAAATGGAACATGGAATGAGATATAATCAGCGCTTGAAAGAAGTGTGTCAAGATCTGTTTTTATCAAACCCACTTCGCGTACAAACTCTTCAGCAATTGGAATAACATCATATCCTATAATATTCATGTTTAGTGCTCTTGCATGTTTAGCAAGTCTTTTCCCTATGTTTCCAAGTCCAACTATTCCAAGATATTTTCCTGACAGTTCTGTCCCCATCAATTCTTTTTTTAGCCATTTTCCATTTCGTATTTCTCTGTCAGCTCTTGGAATTTCTCTTGCAAGTGCCAGCATTAGTCCCAAAACAAGTTCGGCTACTGCATTCATTGCACCTTCAACAGCGTTTATTACTCTGATTCCTTTTGTGTTTGCAGCATCTACATCAATATTATCAAGGCCAACACCAACTCGTGCAATTATCTTACACTTGTCTGCCTTTTCTATCATGTCTTTTGTTAGTTTAGTTCTACTCCTGACTATAACAATGTCAAAAATTCCAATTTTTTCTTTTATCTGGTCTGGAGTAATTTCAGGCTCATATGTTATCTTTAAACCATTTTTTTGCAGGATATCATTTAGAATTGGTGCTACTTGATCACAAATCAAAACAGACTGACTAAAACTCATGAAAATGAACCACTATGTACAGAATATAATCATTGTGCATATAAAAAACAAAAAAGAGAAAGAAAAGGGAATTTAAATTCCTAATTCAGATTTTATCTCGTCAGCACGTGCGTCAGTGTATAGACCATGCAAGTTTAGTTTTGGATGTGACATGCTATTCATACCACCTGGTGGAACGGCATCGCTTGGATTACCGAGCACTTCAGCATATGATTTTGCATCTCCTACCTCTAAGCCAAATGGATTTCCAGCAACAATTACTGAGGCTGTTCCACTAAAGATTTGAGCATAGTCATGGTTTACTGCGACGTAGACTCCTGGTTCATCAAAGACAACATCCATTATTGCTCCTTGTGATCCGCCAATCAACCATGTCTCAGTACCTTGTGCTTGTACCCTATTTCCTTGAGTAACTCTGTCAATTATTTCTCCCACGATGTGGAAGTAAAGCGGCTCGTTACCTTGGTTTTCAACAAACCATCTTGTATGGGTACCAGTTGGTACAAACAGTAGTTGTGATTGGTGTTGTGCTAGATCTGCTGAGTTCCATGGTTGTACAACGAAGATATTTTTGGTCTTGCTTCCCAAAATCAATTCGTTGTGTGTCTCGTTTGGAACATATCCAAATGAGAATCCGTTAACTACTGATAGAGTTTGGTGATGTTGCATCATTGCACTCATGTCATAGTTGCCATCTTCAGTCAAGTACAATTGGTTGTACTGTAACTGGAACTCTAGGGCATCAGGATTGTACATGTTTCTTGTCTTTACGACATCGCCACTTTGTACATCTGTTGATTCTACCATGAGTTTCTTGTATCCATCGAGTGGGTCAACGATTGTCATACCATACATTCCNNCTGCAGACATCTGTGAAGCATGCATGTCGTTACCGTGTGGAGTTGGTTCACCTTCTGGAATTGAGAGTGTCATCTTGACAACGTCACCTTGTGTGACTCGAAGTGTTGGACCTGGGACTTGACCACTGAAGGTCATTGCCTTGTAGGAACCGCCACCCATAATTGGCAAGTCGGCACTTTCTCCAGTTA
>DUJB01000028.1 GCA_013330055.1 Nitrosopumilaceae archaeon | reverse complement strand
CTTTGGGCTACTGGTTTTATGGCGTTTGGATTAGTAAATAATGTTCTAGTGTACAGTTATGTTCTCAAAAGACATAGTAGAACCAATATTATTCTAGGAGGTCTTTGTGGTGGGGCTCCACCAATGATTGGTTATGTTTCGGTTACAATGCAGGGGCTTTGGGATCTAGGGCTCGTTATGGCAGGACTTGTATTTATCTGGATTCCAATGCATATTTGGGCTCTTACTTTGCACTTTAAAGAAGACTATAACAGAGTCAATGTACCAATGTTAACAGCCGTTCAATCTGAAAAGACATCGGCTCGGGTGATTGCTGGTTCTACAGTAATGATGGTATTATTTAGTATTGTACCATTTTTCTTGTCTACTAATGCTGGCCAACCTCTAATGCATGAAGTTTATCTTTATACTGCATTAGCAACTGGTGCCTTGATGATTGCTCTAAGCGTTTGGGTCTTGACCAAACCAACTGAAAAGGCATCGTGGATGTTGTTCAAATTTTCTAGTCCATATCTTGCAATATTATTTATTGCATTAATGGTTGATTCTGCACTCTAACTAGCCAAAACTAGGCNNTACTTTTTTTATAATAATCAAGTCTTTATCAGCTTGAAATCTTGTAGCCATTGCATATTCAACACTAACTGCATTATCAGGATCAATGTCTTCATCCACTACGGTTACCAGTTTCAAAGATCTATGTGCAGCAAATGTTTTTTCAATAATTTTCTTTACATCAGATTTTTTTCTTTTTCTTATCTGCACTATGGCATGCAACCAATTACAACCCCCATCACTCATTACTACTTTTTTTGTTTGAGTAAATGATTTTTTAATCTCACGATTTAGTTTAGCTTCAATTGGCATCCCCATCAATAGCCGATGTTCAGAATAACCTGAAAGGATATCATGGAAAATAGCATTATTTCTATAGTATAGATTTTCTAGCTCAAATACAGGTTGTTCTCTTTTGAAGTCATAAGTTCTAAGCATTTCAACCATCCATTCCTTGTGTGTTTTGTCTTTGAGGATTTTTCCTTCCATCACTATTTCTGAACTAGATGGTACTTTCATACCAGAATGAGTATTTGTAAGAGTGAGTTTATTTCCCAAAATTGCATTTGCTATTTTCATCTCATCTTCTCCCCATTCTGCCTGGTACGCTCCAGCTATTGATACAGCTGGATGGACACCAACCGTAATTGCTACTCTTAGGTCCTCTCCATGTTCTTTGGCGTACATAAAAGAACGATGTAGGTGCCTTCCTTCCACCATTCGAACAGAAAAGTGCCTCTTATCAAGAGGCATCAGTCTGTGAAAAGATGAGTTTTGAGTGTTTTTTTCCTGATTTAGGGTATAGATTATAGAAGAAGTGATGAACGGACCGGGTTCTTTATCGAAGTGTGTCACTATTGGTAAAATAGATAGATCTTTGGTTCTGTTTTCCATGAATTTCCCTCTAGAAACCGTCTTTGGTCTTTTAGCATGTTTTATTGCAGAAATCACCTTTTCATGTATGTTGAATTCTTTTGCGTTTACTGCCTTTGCAAACCTTGCTCTTGTACCTACTAAATTTGCTACAAGTCTAAGTTTACTTTCTTTGATGTTTTCAAACAAAATTGCATTTGTTCCGTCTACTTTAGCAGTCAAAGCTGCAATCTCATATTTTGTAGAAACTTTCTTTTTTATAACATAAAGTTGATTTAGATTTTTTATCTGATCAATGTAAGATCTAAGATCTATCATTGTTTTACAATTTCCATTATTTCATTCATAATAATTTTCATATCTTCAAGTCCAAGGTCTTTTTGTGTGTTAATAGAAACAATACAAATTCCATTTATAATTGAGGCTATACGTTCTGAGATCATTTTGAGAAAAAGAGATTCGGACTTGGATGGTATTACTGTTACTGTACTAGTACGAGGTCCAGAACCAATTGACACAACCATAGCACCAATTTTTTCTTTTCCTTCAGTTATTGAAATAAAATTACCATTATCAAATAGAACTACCTGAACCAAGAATTCCCGATTATCCACTTCGACGGTTTTTTTCTTATAACCGACTTGGGACATCAATAGTCTATATCAGCTACGCCTTTATTGCTACCGGCGCCATCGTAACTTTCTTAACAATAGCCTTTGCCGTTTTAGCCCTTTTAGTAGGCTTTTTTACTACTGCCTCTACTTCAATCTCTTCTATTTCAGCAGCCTTTACAGCAACAGCTTCTAGTTGAGAATCAGCTTCAACTCTAGCACGCAATTTTGCTTTGTATTTTAGGTTTCTTGGTTTTGTTCGCAATCTGTATCCACAGCATGGACACCAGAGTCCTTCCCATTTTATGAAAATTTCACAAATTTGGCATCTTTTCTGTCCTGATGCATAGCGACCAGTTCCAACAGGCTTTTGTGCCTTGTATCTTGTGCATATTCCTTTACATGTCATTTTTCATTCACTTTCCTTTTGTAATTACTTATAGTAATACTAACTATTTAAGGGTGGATCACAATTTCTTATATTCATAAGGCTAATTTTATAGAAAAATTACATGTACCCTTCTTGAACCATTCCAGAGTTTTCAGAAAAAACGAAAAAAGCTATATAAAAATGTATGTTTTTTTGAAATTTGCTAGTTTCTTAATTTTTTACAAAAAATACTAATCTTCCTAATAAACATTTTCTAAAGATAAAAATTAGCAGTTAAAATTTCAGAATTATCCTGTTCTTGACAATGGCAAGACAAGATGACGATAACCTTCTCTTTGTGAGATATACCTTGCTGACATTTTATCACGTTCTCCTCTTTTATTATAATTTTTTGTCCTTAAGGAGGTTTTACGCTCATCAACAAATTCTAATTCAAAATGAGAGCAGAATTTTAGATTCAAGAGATTAGTTATTTGTCTAGCTACCCTCATGTTTCCATTTCCTATTTTTACAATTTTTCTATGAGCCTTTAATCCAGCCAAAATTTTTACAACATGTGATATCAATTCATCAAGTGATGTGTATGTTGAACGTTCAATTTCTTTTTGATGATAAAAAACAGATAGTCCGATTCTGTTACCAGGATCTATTCCTAATACAAGCGAGTTTTCATGCATTCCTGATTCAAGTTTTTGTATAATAAGTCCCTTGATTACTGTAGGATCTGCATTAAACTCTTCTTCGTACAACACTAAGTTAGTATCAATATTTGGTACGTCACGCATGGTTGTAAGAATAAGTCTTTTATCGGATTGATTGATTTCATTTGGCAGTATAGAATCATAATTAATTTTTAGATGTTGTAGTGTCTTTACAAATTTGAAATAAGATCTACCATAAACTGTTGCTACCACAATACTGTTTTGAGGATGGTATGCTATGTTTTATCTAGATAATAAGCAAAATTTAAGGTTTTATTTTAATATAGAAGCAATAGTGTATTCTACAGCCTCGTCGAATTTCTCATTTATTTTAGTTTTTATTTCAGATAGGCTCTTTTCACCATCATTTAGTATTTTTTTTGCGTCTTGATTTGCAGCATCTCTGGTCTTTGATATCATGGATTCAGCTTCTTTTGTGGCCATTTCCACTACCTTTTCTCGAAGATTTTCTACCTCATTTTCAACTCTTGCATGAAGTTTCTTTTTCATATCTGCTACTTTTTCATTTAAGGAATCTATGTTCTCTTCTAATTCAGAGAGTGTCTTGATTATTCCTTCGACCTTAGAAACTGAGACTTCACTCATTATGGCTAACACCTCAAAATCCTGTTATTAAATCATTCATTTGGTTGTAAGTAGCAAGATTGCTCTTGCCAGATCCCCTTTGGCTTCTACAAGGGCATTATTTGCAGCTTCTTGCGAAACGCCAGCTTGTTGTGCTACTAGGATTATGTCTTCTTCGCTAAATACAGGTACTTCCAATTCCCTTTCTTCGTAGCTTTCTGCTATAACTTGGAAAATGGAATTATCTTTTGATTTCATTTCTGATACTGCTGGTTTTTGGATTATAATTTCCTTTTTGTCAGTCTTGATAATTACTTCCTGTACATTAGGGATTTCTTTCATCTCTAGACCCATCTTGTCTAGCATTCTCCGCATCTCGCGGTTTCCGCCACGCATCATGTATAATCCACTGTTCAGGTTGGACTTTTTAAACTATCTCTGATCTTAACAGCCACACCATGCTTTAGACTTTTAATCATTCGTGAAGAAAGGACAGATCTACCAACTGCAATAACAGTGTCTTTGCGGAGAACTGGAACATCTGCTCCAATTAGGATATTTTTTCCACACCAAGTAACATGCTTACAGAAAACAGAACTTCCCTTTTCTACAAATGGCTTTGAATCTTCGTCTACTTCTAGACAGTTTTCTTTGAATTTTTTACTTTTCAGTAACATCTGTGCAAAATATGGCGTGATTGCAAGGCCTCCATCTATTCTCAAGGTGCAAAGAAGTTTTTCATTCAGAAATACATGTTGAATGCGTCCAGTTCTTTTTGAATATTTTATCATGATTTCTTTTGGGAGATATCTTGATACTCCCGTACCAAAGAGTGCGTCAATGGTAAACTTAAGTTTTAAAACAGAATTCAAATCAATAATGTTCCAGTTATGGGGCTCTAATTATTTTTGCAATGTAACAGTATACTATATAGGACTTTAGAATAACTATATAGTATAGACGTGAAAAGATAGATTATGGTAAGTAATGAAGAAATGAGAAAAATTCAGTTTACTGGAAAATCTTCCTATATCGTTTCACTGCCAAAAGAATGGATAATGGACCTGGGATTAAAACAAGGTGATCAAGTTACAATAGTAAGACAAGGAACATCAACATTACAAATCACTCCATCAAAACGCCATACAAAAGTAACCGAAGCCGAAGATGCCACTTTTGAAATAAATCCTGATGATGAGAGTGCAGTAATTGTACGTAAGCTAGTTTCATTGTATTTTCTTGGTTTCAAAACCATAAATGTAAAACCAAAATCAGGTAGATTAAAACCATCACAAAGATTTGCAGTAAAAGACGCTGTGAAAAGAGTGCTCATGGGTACTGAAATAATTGCAGANNGGGGCATTCAAAAGAATGCTTCTTATTGCAAAATCGATGCAAAATGATGCACTTCTTGCACTTGAAGAAGCAAATTTTGATCTTGCAAATGAAGTTATAAATAGTGATGATGAGGTGGACAGATTTAGTTTTTACATNNAGTTGTCTTGGATACAGAGTAATTGTAAAAAACATAGAAAGGGTCGGGGATCATGCAGTAGGTATAGCAAAGGATCTTTTAGAGTTCAAAAAACCAGTAAGAAAATCGGTGATGGTAGAAATTCGTGAGATGAGCCACTTTTCCTTATCAGTCCTTGATGAGGCATGTCTTTCTTTATTCAAGAAGGATTTTTCTCAAGCAGAAATTGCCATCCAAAAATCAGCTGATATTACAAAATATGAAAAAAAGGTATTTGAGAGCATCAAATCGTTAAGGGATGATGAAGAAGTTTATCGTGTAAGAAGAATGGTGGAAAACATACGAAGAATTTCAGAATATGCAAGTGATATAGCTGAAATAGTCATGAATATGACAATAGAGAAAACTTTGCGAAAGCAATAAGACACGAATGTATCACTTTTAAAACATGAAAAGTTTGGCAATCCTAATCACTTATGATAGAGAAGACATTGTAAAAGAGGCCCTTGCCCTTTGTGAATCAGCAGGATACCAAGTTTTCAAAATAATCAAGCAGAAATTTCTTAACAAAGCAAAATTTGGCATAGGTGAAGGAAAGGTGGAGGAATTAAACGAATTAATAAAATCAACAAAACCAGATGTCATAATTTTTGATGAATATCTCAAGCCAAGTCAGAACTACAACCTTGCTTCCAAGCTAAAAATCAACATAATGGATAGAGAATCTTTAATTCTTGAGATATTTGATCGTAATGCAACAAGTTCAGAATCAAAATTACAGGTAAAGATGGCACAACTAAGATATGAAATGTCACATGCAAAGGAAAAAGTCAGATTGGCCAAAATGGGAGAACAGCCTGGTTTCATGGGAATTGGTAAATTCGAAGTTGATGTTTATTTCAACGATATCAAAAACAGAATGACTGCTATCAAGTCAAAACTGGAAAAAGCTGGAAAACAACGCGCATTACATAGACAAGGTAGAGACAGGATAGGATTCAAAACTATCTCTTTAGCTGGCTATACGTCAGCTGGAAAGACTACTCTTTTTAATGCTTTAACAGGTGAGAAACAAGAAGAGAATGTAAAGCTCTTCACAACCCTTTCTACAACAACACGAAAAATCAAACTTTCAAAAACTGAGGTTCTAATATCAGATACTGTCGGATTCATAAGCAGACTTCCTGCGTATATGATTGAAGCTTTCAAATCTACACTTGAGGAACTTATCTACACAGATGTGGTGATACTTGTAATTGACATAAGTGATCCCATTTTTGAATTAAAAAAGAAATTCAGAAGTTGTATAGGCACATTGGAAGAACTTGGTGTAGACCAGGACAAAATAGTTTTTGTGTTAAATAAATCAGATCTTGTAATAGCAGACGAAATTATAGAAAAAGTAGATTATCTGGGATTAAAAGAAAACAAAAAATGGCTTCCTATCTCCGCAGTAACAAAACAAAATATTTTACAACTAAAGGATCTTCTGTTAATTATTTTAGAAAGTAAACCGATAGTGACTGAAAAATTGAAACCACAACAATCAGAATTTAAGATTAATTATGAAGATTGAAGTGTTAAGAATAGGTCAGAGACTAGTGCGTGACGATAGAGTAACAACACATGTTGCGCTTGTTTCAAGAGCTTTTGGAGCTTCTAAAATACTTATGCAGGAAGTCAACCCAGAAATCAAGAAAACAATATCTAATGTAAACAAAACGTGGGGAGGTACCTTTGAAGTAGAAATCATAAATAACTGGAAAAAAGTTCTAAAATCAAAGCAGAATTCCTTCAAAATTGTTCATTTAACAATGTATGGTGAAAACATTGATTCTGTAACAGATAAGTTGAAACAAGAAGAACAGATCCTCATTGTTGTAGGAGCAGAGAAAGTTCCGCGTGAGGTATATGACCTAGCAGATTATAATGTGGCTGTTGGCAATCAACCTCATTCCGAGATTAGTGCATTGGCAGTATTATTAGACAGAATTTTGCAAGGAAGACAATTTCTTAAGAAACATGAAAATGCTCGGAAGGAAATTGTTCCTACTAAACAAGGAAAAAAAGTATTAGATAAAACAATTGATTAAATATAGATTCTGAACCAAAGACGATGATGACAACTAGTCATGAAGATCCTTTTGTAAAAATAGCAGCTTTGATCGGCGGGGACGAATATCTTAAAGTTGCTCGCTCACTTTTAAATACAGAAGATGCTACTGACGAAGAAATTGCCAGCTCTACTGGTCTGAGAATAAATATAGTAAGAAAAGTGTTATACGATCTTTTTGGAAAGGCTCTGATCACAGGCATCAGAGTAAAAGATGAAAAAAAGGGTTGGTTTGTTTATCGATGGCGTGCACGAAAGGATGAGGTAGATAACTTCATAGAAAACCAAAAAAAGAAAATTACTGAAAGGCTACAACAAAGATTAGATTATGAAAGTTCTGCTGAATTTTATCATTGTGGAAATGAAGACTGTACAAAACTTACATTTGAGAAGGCATTGGATTTGTCTTTCAAATGTCCTACTTGTGGAAAGCTTGTAAATATAATAAAAAATGATAAACTCAAGAAAGCACTTCAATATAAAATTGATGAGTTACATGAGGATCTAAAACACTAAACGGTATATCTAAGTACTAACTCATTTTTTAGACGATGTATATTTTTTAGTTTAAGGGAACAGGATTTTGAGATTTTACCAAAACCATCTCCTTCTATTAATGAAATTGCATTCTTACCCCCAAGTATGAAGGGTGTAAGTGTTACTATAATTTCATCAACAAGACCATCTTTGAAAAATGACCAGTTCGTTGTTCCACCACCTTCAACTAAGAGTTTTTTAATATTTTTCTTTTTTAGAATATATAATAATTTTTTCACGTTGATGTTTTTATGACCACATTTTATTACTTCAAGTCCATACCGCTGTAATCTACTAATATTTTTTTCAGAAATCTTTTCAGATACAGCAATTATTGTCGGAATTTTTCTGCATGTTTGAATTATTTTAGAATTAGATTTTATATAACCATTAGAATCTAAAATTATTCTGACAGGATTTTTTCCCTTCACATATCTTACTGTTAAGTAAGGATTATCTATTATCATTGTATGTTTTCCAATTAATACTGCATCTACATTTGACCTAAGTTTATGTACTCTTACAAGATCTTCTCTTGAAGATAGTCGAGAATCTCCAGTTTTCGTTGCTATTTTTCCATCTAAGCTTATTGCTGCACTGAGTATTACATATGGTCTAGATCTTACCATGTACTATTTTACCACCAATCATTACTGCTTTGATTACGGTTTCAGATGCCCTATGTACAATTGAAGCGTATGGATCATGCATTGGTTCTAAATCTATTTCATGTTTATCTATGAAAATACAGTCTGCTAAATTATTCGGTTGAATTGAACCCAGTTTTTTATTTTGAAGCATATTTCCTGCATTTACTGTAGCCATTTTTAGTATAGATTTTGGAGAAACTCTCTTTTTTTGTGTACCCATAGAGACTTTCCAGAGATAGTCCATTTCCCTAAACATGTCTGGTGAGTTAATCATAACATTATCTGTCCCTATGGTTATGTTACATCCACTTTGAATCATTAAATTTAGATCAGGAATTCCTTCTGCGAGAGAAGCATTGGCCCTAGGACAAACGACAATACTTGTTTTATTTTTTGAAGCAAGTAGAAGATCTTTTTTTGATGCGTGTGTCATATGAATTAAAAAATGCGGTTTTAAGATCATAGCTCTTTGAGTTTCTGTTTTTCCTGTTGTTTTTTTTGAAATTTCACAACTTTCAATTGTTTCTGCGGAATGAATTGCTCTTAGTTTTTTGGTTTGAGAATAATATCTTAGTACTGGATTGCTGTTTTCATTTGGACCACTTATTCCAAGTCCATCGCATTTTTGTAATAGTGTAAAAAGTTCATTCTTTTTAGAGTCAGGTAATGATGTGTTTTTTTTAATTTGTTTGCGGCCTTGATAATAATCTATTCTACCTAGAATAATGGATCTTATAGGAAGATTAGATATTGCCTTTTGCAAGATATCTATTCCTTCAAGTCCTCCTTCTCTGAAATCAACAAAGGTTGTTATTCCTTTTTTCATCATAGAAATGCATGAATTTCTGATAAAACTAGTAAGATGTGATGGTTTAGTATTTTGCAAAATCTTTTGTTTAAATCCCATAACTGGATGAATTTTTCTTTCTACTCCATACTCTATACCAATATCTTTTGCTATTGAATCACCTACATGAGTGTGAGCATTAACAAATCCCGGAATTACTAAAAATCCTTCACAGTCATGAACTTCTTCTTTTTGTACTGGTTTGAGAGTAGTGTCTAGTTTATCAAAAAATTGACCAGAAATACGAATGTTTGTGTGTTGGATATACTCTAGTTCTCTGCCGTAAAGCACACTGATATTTTTTATCAGCATGTCAGCTCAAGCACTCGCTGTTTTTTGCCAGAATCCCTCATTTCTCGTATGGTATCAAGGGATTTTGTTGCAAGATTAGCAGCTTCTCGTGCTGTCCTTGCAGTTCCTATTCCACAATTCATAGAAACACCATATTTTTTTTCTATTAGTTCCAAAAATTTTGTTACGTTTTCTTTTGCAGTTGAAGATGAAATAATCATGAAATTATCTCCGCCCATAAAGAATGTGAGTGAATTTTGTATTAGGAAGAATTCTGACATTTCAGAATATAATTTGAATATTAACGAAGAAATTTCATATGGTGATTTTTTTGCAGATATGGATGTAGATCCATCGATGTCCATGTGAATTATGCTTACTGTTTGTTCTGATTTTCCATCCACAAAACCAAATATGTCAAGTTCTTTGTTTAAGATAGTCTTTGATTTTCTTGCGTTATCTGCTTGAAGATTTGCATCAAATGGAGACTGCCCATATCCTATAGTCATCGAAAATTCGAGTTCAAATGAATCTTTTAATTTCTTCTGAATTTCCATATGATCATTTAGAGAAAGGCCGTTTGTAATTACAAATAACTCATCAAACCTATTAGCAAAAACAAGACAATTTTTTTCTGAGAAGAGTTTTTGCATTTCTTTGTATAAAGAGGATTGAAGTATCTGGAGTTTGTGTTCTCTATCACTTCCAAGAGTAAGTGTCCACGGTCCGTATCCTGTTATTTTAATGATAGTAAGCTGGATCATTTTATACTTTCTAGCTGATTTGCTATTTTTTCTGCAGCTTCTATGGCTCTTTCTGCCACAGGTCTAATTCTTGTCTGTGCCTGCCTTTCTGTCATGCCTGGGCCTGTAATGCCCAGAGTGACTGGTTTTTGGTATTTTATGGCAAGTTCTGTTAGAGATCTAGCAACTGTATTTGCGATGAGTTCATCATGTTTTGTTTGTCCTTTTATCACAGCTCCAAGTGTTACGACAGCATCAACATTTTTTTTTTGTAATAACGCATCAATCAAAATTGGCATATCGAATATACCAGGAACTTTACAATTGAATTTTATGTTTAGTTTGAGACTTTTTGCTTTTTCAAGTGCCACATCGAGCATTTTTGAAGTCACTTCTTGGTTAAACTCTGCAGTCACAATTGCAATATTCAAAATTAATGCACC
>DUJB01000085.1 GCA_013330055.1 Nitrosopumilaceae archaeon | reverse complement strand
ATTAGTGGACTCTTTGTTATTTTTTTTACTGTTGTTTTTTTTGGATCTAATCCTTTTGCAACTACTTCCTGAAAAATGTCCTTCTCTGTCACAATCCCAATTATTTGACCATGTTCAAAAACAAGGATGCTGTCTACTTTGGAATCTACCATGGCTCTTGCTGCATCTTGGATGGTCAGATTACTTGCTAGCGCTGTCATCTTAGGATTGGTAAATTTTGTTACAGGCTCATTAAGAAGGTTTAATGCCATGTGTTAATTCCAACAACAGAAATTCCACTTAAAGGTTGTTAAGACGTACTATCTCTGATTCTCATTGTTAATATTCTAAAAAGGCTTATTATTTAATAAAAAAAGATTATAAAAAATGCAACTAAAAAACGCCAGTCTTAATCAGATTATTAAAAGAACAATCATTGTTTCCACTGATACTCCACTTTTAGAAGCTAGATCTATACTATTACGACATAAAATCGGCAGATTAATAGTAGCCAGAAACGACAAACCAGTAGGAATTATTACAGAAAAGGATCTTGTTCGTGCAATATACTATCTTGCTGGAAAACCACTTGAAGCAATACGTGTGGGCGACTTTATGTCACGAGAACTTGTTACAATCACAGAAAAAGATACCATCCATGACTGTGCTAAACTGATGCTGTCTCATAAAATCAGCTCCATCATAGTATTAAAAAAAGATGGAACTTTAGCTGGAATTATAACTAAAACTGATCTGGCTTCAGTTTTTCTAACTCAGTCATCTACCCCACTACTGGTATCAAAAATCATGACAAAGAAAGTGATTACTGTAAAACCTGCTGATTCGTTGCTATTTGTTGAAAGCGTACTCATCAATAATAAAATTTCAAGAGTGGTTGTTGAGAGGAAAAAAATGCCTGTAGGAATAATAACTCATCGCGATTTTATCCCTGCAAAAATGCCTTTATGGATAAAACAATACGCCGATCCCAAAGAGGTTGAAGATTTTACATTAAGCCCCAGCCCTTATGAATACAAGGCAAACCAACTAAGCTATCTTCTTAATTTCATAGCTGCTGATATCATGACTCCAAACCCTGTCGTTATTGAAGCCACTGATGATGTATCTACGGTGGCATTGCTTATGATTCGACATGGAATAAGTGGCATACCAGTAGTAAAAAACTCACTATTGGTAGGAATAATTACAAAAACTGATATAGTAAAAGCTATTGCTTCATGATTTTAATCCGTCATTAACATAAAATCAGAATCACTCATAAAAAAACAAACGCGTTAACCTTTCCAATGATCATACTCGTCAATCAAACTTTGATACAGATCTTTTTTGTAATCGTCAAAATCTTCTAATATCGAATTCAGGTGTTTTACAAAATCAGTAACTGTAATGATTCCTACTGGTTGATGGCCATCTACTACGACCACACGCCTGATCTTGTTTTCTACCATTTTTTGAGCAACCTCGTCTGTTGGAGTGCCAGGGGAAATCAATGTAACAGGGGATGACATTATTTCTTCTGCTTTAATCTCAGAAGATCTTTTATTGAGTGCAGTAACTTTTGATACGAGATCTCTTTCTGTTATGATGCCATATGGTTCCTCATTTAGCATTAAAACCACACAACTTACGTTATTTCTATCCATTAGTTTTGCAACCTCTGTTGCAGAAACTGAAGGTTCTATAGACACCACTTTTTTACTCATAATGTCTCTAGCAGTTGTCATGCAAAACCTTCTCAATTTTCATATAAAAGCAAGTGAGATAATTATCGAATTAAATTATCAAACTTGATAATAAGATAAAATCAGTCCTGATAATTAACATCTAATCTTTATATTTAAAAAACCAGATTTATTCAGTGTAAAAAATGAAAGAAGAATTCCTTTATCACGACTTGTTCCATAAAGGGAAGAAAAACATTCTAAATTCTACTGTAGCTCCACTTTCATGTTATTTATGTAAAAAAGAACTAAATGGAATTTCAATTACTGCTAAAATAATTGACGGTAAAACAGTTTTTCTCTGCTCGCATCATTATCAACCCAGACCTTATCAAATTGCATTTAGGAAGTAATGAACATGACAATACCCGTAGAAATAAAGCGAATATTGGAAAAACAGATTGAATTAATGATTGATCAAACAAAAGCCTATTTACCATTTATCAAATTAGCGTTTCCAAAAGTAAAAGACTTGTCAGATGCATGTTTTACACTTATTGTTGGCAACCTATTGCCTACATTTGTAACCCAGTATGCTATGAGAATGAAATCTCCTAATGAACAAGATTTTGTAGAATTCAGCACAATTACTGAAAAGTATCGAATAAAGATAAAGGAGATTTTCAAATGATAATACGAAACATACTCATTCCATACGAGGGATCACCACTCTCAAAAAAGGCATTAGAATTAGGAAAAGAAATTGCTCGTAATTTTAACGCAAATTTGGAATTGTTGACGATAATACCCATGTTTTATCCCATGAGTGAGCCTTCAATCTATTCCGGTGCTACCATGGGTGATTATGGAAAAATTGTTAAAGAGTTAAAAACAAGAGGAGAAAAAGAAATCAAAACAGTTACAGAAAAATGCAGGGAAGAGGGAGTAAAAGCATTCTACAAGGTACTTGAAGGCGATATCTCATATACGATTTTAAAATATGCAAAGAAAAACAAAACAAATCTCATAATTATGGGTAGCCGACGCATGAAGGGTCTGGCTGCACTTAAAAGACTAGGAAGTACTGCGAGGTATGTTTCTGAACACTCGACGTGTCCAGTAACTATTGTTCATTGATTTCTAACAAACGAACTAAAGGTTCTCTAAAAGTATGGTTGCCATACTAAAGTAAACTATGACAGTCGTTATATCGCTGATAATTGTTGCAATTGGTCCTGATGCAGCGGCAGGATCCACATGAAATTTTGTTAATATGATTGATAGATATGTTGCAATGAATGCCTGAGTCAACATGCTTACAAACATGGAAATTCCTATTATCATGCCCAAAGAGATAGACCCCAATCCCAAGATTGTTGCTATGAAAAGTAATATTGCAAAAATAGCTCCAAGACTTGCACCTATCTTGATTTCACGTGTTAGATAACGCTTTAAAGAAAATTTAGGTTCCATTGAAATCATTCTAACAACAAGAGTCTGAGATTGTGTTCCTATTGCATCACTCAAGTAAATCATAACTGGCATAAATGCGGCTAAGACTAGATACGACTTCAAAACTTCCTCAAAACCGCTTACGATGTAAGCAGCTACCAGACCACCTAGAAGCCCAAGAATCAATGATGGTAATCTGGCTTTTATCAGCCTAGAAGCAGGTGTCGTGATTTCTTCTATTCCTTTCACTTTATGGTGAATGCCGCCTGAACTGAGGATATCTTCACGAAATTCATGATGAAATATATCTAAAATGACATCATGCGGTATGACACCTAAAAGACGATTTTCTTTATCTACTACAGGTACTGCTTTCAAGTCATTCTTTAACGCAAGTTGAATCACTCTTTCTTGATGGCTATGATATCTTACTGAAGCTATATTTTTTTTCATAATCGTTTCTAACTTTGTTTCATTTGGAGTTTGCAAAAGTTCTCTTAATGAAACTGCACCCTCAAGTATGTTGTTTTTATCTACAACATAAACATCATCTATGATTTCGAATTCATTTGTTCTACCCACTATGATTTTCTTAACATTGCCAGCTGTCTCATCTCTTGAAACTGCAAGAAATTTACTAGTACTTTTTAGCCCTGCGATATCAGAAGAGTTTTCAGAATTAGTATTTTTTGCAGACAAAATTACTCAATTCGTATGTCTTTTCCAGTTGTTATCTTGGGCATGTATATACTAAGTATACCCTTGTTGAACTTTGCAGAAATTTTTTCTTTATCTATTCCTGTGGGCAGTAGAGTAATTTTTTTAAAATAATTAAATTCCGTCATGCAGTTGTGTTTTGAAACACAATATGTTTTTTCTAATTTTGCTGCAACCACAATATGGTCATCAGTGAGGGTGAGTTCTATGCCATCTTTGTTTACCATTGGAAGGTCTATTTCTAAAATCCATTTGGAATCTTTCTCTGTAAAATGGGTCAAAGGAGTAAGCTCCTTGTCAGCGTAATCATCCATTGTTCTATCTATGAGAGAGATGAAAAACTTTTCAAACTGTGAGAAAGGTTGGCTTGACATGTTCATCATTTGTAAATCTGAGGAGCTGGAATAGCAGGTTTGGTTTTTTCTGGATTTAAGATGGTTAATGTGTCTTCCATAAGCTGACGGCTTTGTAAACGTAAAAAGTCGATTTGTTTTTTAAATTCAGTAATATCTATTTCCGTCTTCAATATGCGTGAGATTGTGTTTATACTATGAATTGCAGCTTCTGGATCTGGGAAAAAAAGATTGCATTCTGTAAAAAGGACAATGGTAGGAACTGGTGAATTCTTTAGTTTAGTTAGTATTGTCGCATCTGGACCTGCAATCATACCAGAAAGAAACTTTGGTATTTCATTTTCATATAACACTTTATCTAATTTTTCATCAGTAACAAGACCATATGTCTTGAGGTTTTCCAAATTTCTATCTGCCTTATTTATGCCGCCCAAAAACACGATCACGGCGATTTTGTTTTTCTTAGAAAAATCAATTATTGATTCTGTAAAATCCTCTGCTAGCACATAGTCAATCGGAACATCGGACACAACCACATAAAGCGCATTTTTTTTGTATATTCTTACAGGACCATAAATCTCGCCATTATCAATAAAAATAATATTTGACAAATCAGAATGTTCTATCTCTTCTACTATGTCCATTTTGAATGAATGTATGACATAATTTAATGCGAGTATCCCAATTAGACCAGGGCCTGGGATGCCGACAAACAACATCGATGGTAATTTTGGTATTTTTTCTAGTTTTTTAGATTTATTGTCATCAGTTTGTGAAATCAATGAATTATGTAATATGATTATTCTAAAAAAGTGATACAACATTTTCATTATTGATAATCATCCATGGAATTCGTATTCTTATTATAAAAACAAAATTCTACCCATTAATATAAAATGGCATCAGTTCAAACAACATCTGAGGGGATCCCAGTAATTGTACTCAAAGAGGGTTCTAGGCAATCGCGAGGACGTGATGCGCAACGAAACAACATCGCCGCCGCTAAACTAATTGCAGAAATCATCAGTACCAGTCTGGGACCAAGAGGCATGGATAAGATGCTTGTCGATTCTCTTGGTGATATAACGATAACAAGCGACGGTGCAACCATTCTAAAAGAAATAGATGTCCAACATCCTGCCGCAAAAATGATGGTAGAGGTGGCAAAGGCTACTGATAGTGAGGTTGGTGATGGTACTACCTCAGCTGTAGTTATGGCTGGTGCACTTTTAGAAAAGGCAGAGATACTCATAGATAATGATATTCATCCTGTAATAATTGCAAATGGTTACCAAAAGGCGTCCGTAAAGGCAATGTCGATTTTATCAGAGATTGCACAAAAAATTGACCCAAAAGATAGGAAAACACTTGAGAAAATTGCTACTACTGCACTGCAGACAAAACTTGTTTCAATTGAAGCTACAGATCTTGCAAAGATTGCTGTGGATGCTGCACTTGCAGTTGTAACACAAAAAGATGGAGGATATGGAGTTGATCTGAATAATATCAAAGTAGAAAAGAAAGCTGGCGGTTCCATGATAGATAGTAAACTAATAAACGGAATTGTTCTGGATAAGGAAATAGTTCATAGTGGAATGCCAAAAAAAATTGAAGGAGCTAGAATAGCATTGATTAGTGCGCCACTAGAAATAGAAAAAACTGAATTTGAGGCAAAAATTAACATCAATACTCCTGATCAAATAAGATCATTTATGGCAGAGGAAGATAACATTCTGAAAGGAATGGTTGAAAAGATAAAATCCACAAATGCAAATGTCATTCTCTGCCAGAAAGGCATTGATGATGTTGCTCAACACTATCTTGCAAAAATTGGAATAATTGCAGTGAGGAGAATTAAGGAAAGTGACATGTCAAAGCTTGCCAAAGCTACAGGAGCTCGTATTGTGGGAAGTTTAACTGATCTTACAGAAAAAGACTTGGGCGAAGCGCAAATTGTTGAGGAACGAGCAATAGAAAACGATAACTGGGTCTTTATTGAAGGATGTAAAAATCCAAAAGCAGTGAGCTTGCTACTTAGAGGTGGTTCTCAGAGAGTTATTGATGAAGCCGAAAGATCTATTCATGATGCATTAATGGTCGTAAAAGATGTAATTGAAAAACCCATGATAGTGTATGGAGGCGGGGCTCCTGAAGCATACATTTCAACAAAATTAAGAACCTGGGCACAATCTCTGTCTGGAAGAGAACAACTCGCAGTAGAGAAGTTTGCTGAGGCCATAGAGTCTATTCCAATGGCGCTTGCTAGAAATGCAGGCATGAATCCCATAGATACCATAACCCAGCTTCATGCAAAACAGAATGCGGGAGAAAGATGGACTGGAGTTGATGTAGTAAATGGAATTGTGGGCGACATGCAAAATTCTGGAGTCATAGAGCCACTTAAGGTAAAAGAACAAGTAATAAAGTCAGCAACCGAAACTGCAAATATGATACTTAGAATTGATAACGTTGTGGCTTCATCTAAACCAGCTGGAGGACAACCACGCATGCCAGAAATGGGAATGTAATTAAAAAATTTCTTTTTTATCTATTTTTCGTATCGAAGTTTTCCAGCGTTTTTTACTTCGTTTGGAAAGATTTCTTGTAATTCGTCTTCCAAGAGCGTCAAAGGCTTTGGAAAGATCCCATCCTAGTTCAGTATAATTGTGTGTTTGATATGGAGTAACTATTCTTACTGCAACCTCAAAGTGTTTTCTCTGACTCGTTGGGTTATGTATTGTCTTTATTGACGTCCTAGATTCTTCCACTTCAGGATACACTTTGATCAAATTACTGATTATTTTCTGAAATTTTGTTTTGACAATCTCTGCATTTTTAGCATCGTCTGGCATTCCGATTATGTAAAGTGGAACCTCGCTGGGAATTTTTGTCAAAAGAAGACCAAGGATATCTTTGTAGGTTATTATCCCATGAAGATTATCCCATAAAGTGAGTAGGCAACAGGTAGTATCGGTTTTTAACATTGTATCAATTACGGTACTTATGGAATCATTCGTTTTACATTGAGGAACACGTGTACTACCAACATTGCCTATATCTGATTCAAATCTCCTTAACATGTCAATACCTCTCTGATCACTACCTATCCTTTGCGGTGGAGTAAGCGACTGTAGAAGATGCATTGATGTCAAAACCTGTCCTACTTTGCCTTTGTGAAGTATTGGTATGTGATCTACCCTCTTTGTCATCATAACACTTCTTGCCTTAGCTAGTGACTCTATATTGCTTAGTACAATTGGATTAGGTGTTAAAATAGAATTTGCTCTAATCCATCTCAAATTCTGATGGGCTAACAGATTGACTATGTTTTTTGCTGTAACCACACCTATTATCTGATTCTTATCGACAACCGGAAAAGAACGCATTCTATAATGTGCCATTGCAGTAGCTGCTTTTTCTATGGTATCATTTTTTGACAATGATCTTATTCTATGTAACAAAGAGGACGCATTTGTTGTTGATATGTCTCTTACATCTAACATTTCACGTGCATTAGTAGTCAATACTTCGCCATCTTTCATGCAATAAACATCATAAGAATCAGTTTCAGACATCATTCCAATTACTTTGGAAATTGAAAATGATGGATCTATTATTGTAGGAGAGTGAAGCATCTTCTCTACGCTGGTCTTTTGAACTTCCTTTAAATACTCGTGTGTTGATTGCCCCGAATTCATCGTATGTCACCACTTGAAACTATTATTGAAATATAATTCATTTTGTTATATGAAAATACATTTTATTAATTATAAAAAAGGATGATTGATTATTGATGTTGATAATCGTATATGAAAATGACTAATTATGAAATTGTTGTCTGATGCTAAAATGTTATGTTGTTATCAATGATGATATTTTGGCTACATTATTAAATCAGTAATATCATAACACAATTTATGAAATTACCACAAATTAGAAAAATTCTTGTGCCTATGGATGGTTCAAAAAATTCATTTCGAGGACTAGACTATGCAATTCATATAGCAAGACAATGTGGTGCTACAGTAACTGGTATCAATATCATACCGTTTTATCCTAAATCGTTATTATTGACTCCAATATCTTATGAAAAAGAACTTAGAAAAAAAGGTAAAGAGATCATGGAAAAAGCCAAAATACGCTGTGCACAAAATGGAATTGTTTTCTCTGAAAAAATAACAGACGGACACGAAACAGAAGAGATAGTAGGCTTTTCTGCAGAGAAAAAATTCGATCTCATTGTAATCGGGGCAAGGGGTTTGGGATCAGTAAAAGAAGTTTTTCTAGGAAGTGTGTCAAATGGTGTCCTTCACAAATCCAAGATTCCTGTTTTGATAGTAAAGTGACAACTGAAATTATATGATCTCCATAATTGGCGCAGGTAGGGTTGGTTCAGCTGTAGGATTTCTTGCTGCGTCAACGGCACTGGATGATATCGTTTTAGTAAACTCTACAAAAAACAAAGCAATCGGTGAAGCACTTGACATTACAAATGCAATACCTGAAGGTTCACCAATCTCTGTAATAGGAACAGATGAGTTTGAATTGATAAGAGATTCCAAAGTGGTTATAATATCTGCAAGTAAAGGAAAAATAACTACTAATAGAACAGATTTGCTTGCAGCAAACGTTCCGTTGGCAAGAGAAATCGCACAAAAAATAAGAAAATACAATGACAATGCAAAAATTGTGATAGTTACAAATCCCCTTGACATCGTTACTTATACTGTATTAAAAGAAACCGGATTCCAACGAGAAAGTGTGATTGGTATGGGTTCGAGTCTTGACTCTAGTAGATTTAGGTATCTGCTTGCCAAATCATTAGGTGTAAACCAGTCCGAGATTGATGGAATAGTGATGGGTGAACATGGTGATTCAATGGTACCTATATTTTCAAATGCAAAGTATGACAAAAAACCAGTTTTGAATAGGTTAGATCAAAATGAAATCGCACGAATTAGAGAAGAACTAAGAAATTATTGGAAGCTTTTAAAGACCTTTAAAGAAGCATCTGTTTTTGGTGCAGCCAAAAATGCTTTTGATATTGCAAAAGCAATAGTACGAGATGAACAATTACAAATTCCTGCATCTGTATTATTAGAAGGTGAATATGGTTTATCTGATGTTTGTCTAGGTGTACCTGTAACAATAGGCAAGAGTGGCGTTGCTAAAATAGATAAATTAGATCTTGACTGGACTGAATTAAAATCACTTAACGATTCTGCAGAAATAATAAGAAACAATATAATAAAAATAAAAAACTAGGTGCAGAATTACTGAACAGGAATAGTTGCACTTTTTGGTTTTGGAGTAGGAGCAGTCTTTGGAATTTCTATAGTTAGAATTCCATTGTTTAGTTTTGCGCTAGCTTTTGAAGAAAACACTCTCTCTGGCAATGGCAATGTCCTGTGATAAGCAACTTCTTTTCGTTCTTTTCTGATGTAATTCTTCTTTTTTTCTTCTTGTTCTTCTTTGTGTTCTGCTGAAATTTCTATTGAATTATCAGTTACATTCAACTTGACTTCGTCCTTTTTGACTCCAGGCAAATCTACATTGATACGGAATTTGTCTCCTTCATCTACAATATCACATGACATTGTAGATATGCTAGGAAGTGTTGGCAAACCTACTGGAAATGAAGCAAAGGTTCGTTCAAAGTCTCTTCTAAAGTTATCGAATGCTCTGTCCAGTTCTGGCCACCCATGTCTCCAAAAAGGAGCTAGTTCTATTGATGTATCTGATTTTTTTTCTTTGGATTTTTTTTCCATGCTCTGCTATTGAAAAAATTACTTATCTAGATATTCCAAATTACTCATATTGATAATCAACTGTGAGAACAAGTGACTATTTTCGATAGATCAATATAAAAAAAATTGATTATCACGTATGGGATTCGTAAATTAATTTAAGTACATTTTGATAATAACCTCATCATGACAAACGGGACATTTAAGAGAATTCTTGTTCCATTTGACGGTTCAAAGTATTCTAGGAATGCTCTTGGACAAGCAATTGATATTGCAAAAAAATTCGGATCAGAAATATACATAATTACAGCCGTTGATACTTCTGACTTTCCGCCAGGCATGTTACTTGCATTATTAAAAAAAGACAAGATTCTTGAAGAATCGATAAAGGAGTATATTTCTGCAGTAAAATCACAAGTAAGAAAAGAACTGTTGGCAGAAGTGGCAGTTTGTAAGGCAAAAGGCGTATCTGAAGCATACTATGACATCATATCTGGGCACCCTGTAGATTCTATCTTGAAATTTATGCACGGGAGAAAAATTGATTTGATTGTCATGGGTAGTCAGGGGAGACATGGGTTAGGTAAAGTTATGACGTTAGGAAGTGTCAGTAGAAAAGTCACAGAGTTAGCTACGTGTCCTGTCATGATTGTTCATAGTTCTAGTGTTTAGTGCAGTGCCTTGCAATGCAGTCCTACTGAATATATCGAGTTACTGCATCTAGTTTTTCATGCAAGTACTTCAACAAGGAAAAAAGGTCCAAGAAGAAGTGACGAAAGATGTCATGCTAAGAATCTTAGCAGACAAATATTCTCGTGCTATTCTTGACGCAACAATGGATTCTCCAAAATCAGCAATTGATCTGAGTGCAGAATGCAAAATTCCAATCAGTACTGCGTATAGAAGAGTACAGGAATTGCATGACAATAAACTCCTAGGAATCTCAGGCTCAATTAATGATGATGGTAAAAAGTACTTTTTGTACAAAAGCAAAATAAAATCCATAATGGCCTGTTTTAATGGAGGTTCGTTAGAAATCGAGATCGTTCCTAATGCTATGGCGTAACCATAGGTTAGGAAATCATGATTTTTTTAATATGATAACCATGTCTGAAAATCAGATCCAGTCTTTAAATCTTAAACAGAGGAGATTTACATGATGAGAGTACAAACGTACCTTTACACTACTCCAGTAATCACTTTGACACAAAATAATAGCATCCGCGATGCGTTATTGCTCATGCAAAAAAATGAAATAAAAAGAATAGTCATTGCCGACAATGACGTACCAGTAGGCATTGCAACAGAGCGCGATATCGGAAATTTTCTTGAAAAAGATAAAACCACAAGGACGTTGGATGAAATACCACTGAACCAAATTATGGCTAAGAGTCTTGTTACAATAACCGTTGGACAAGAAGATCATTTAACACAATGTGCTATAAGGATGGAAACATTTCAGATATGTGCAGTAATAGTAGTAGACGACAATGGCAAACTCGTAGGAATTACCACAAAATCAGATTTGGCTAGAAATTTTTCTAACTTGTACATTGGGATATACAAAGTTAAAGATTACATGACTAAAAAACTCATTACTTGTCGAAAGTCTGATTCTTTGTTATATGTATTAAATATGTTAAACATAAATAAAATTGCACGAATCGTTGTAACAGATAGCTACGGGAAATCAATTGGAGTAGTTACTTATGATCTATTTATGAAACACAGTGAATATTTTAAACATGACAAACGAAGTAATGCAAGAGATTATCTTCTTCCAGAAAATTCAAATAAAGAAATGCAAATAGGCGAGCTTCTCGGGAACGAGCTTTTAACTGTAGAATCAGAAGAGGATCTCGCAAAGGCTGCAAAATTAATGAGTTTGTATAAAGTAGGTGGCATACCAACAGTAGACAAAGAAGGTAATTTAGAAGGAGTGATTACCTCAACTGATATTGCCAGAGCATATAGTGAAGTGGAGACACATTCTAGACTGATTAAAAAAGATCCTCACTTTGCATGATCTTGAATTAGTTATCATAATTGATAATACATAACATTATTAAAATACAATAGTCTGTATCAATTTCTATGCAAGGTTCATCTCCATTAGACAACTATGATATTACGATTGCTAGAAAATCACTTCAAATGCTTTTGATAGACCGAAGTAATGAATTTCGTGAACTTGCACATGGTATGGGATATCCAACAAGTACAAAAGACTGGGAAACAATAATTTTGAATTTCTGTCTAGATTTTAATGATTGTTTTAAAATGTGGGCAGATACTAAAATTTCACCTGAGCACAATCAAGTACATAAGTGTATGACACAGATGAGACAAATCGCTATGGGTAAATCAAGCATGGTAGAGGTTACAAAATTACAAAATTTGGCATATACACTTGCAGAAGAATTCAAATCGATTTACAACCGATTGAAATGAATATCTTTTCTTAACTATGATGATATGTTCTAACATTTTTTATAGTGATTTTGGNNATGTCTGCATTGGCTGGAATAATATTTGGTGCAGTATATGTTGAACACTGGAATTATAGAAGAATACAAAAAAACGAAGAAACTGGAACAAGAAATAAAATACTTGTATTGATTAACAATGACTTCAACAGAAAATTACGGTTTATTGATGAATCAATTCAATACAAGGACTATAAACCATTTTTTACGGATATCTGGGATGCGGTAATATTGTCAGGCAAACAAACCTTGCTTCCATTTGAGATGATTGAAAATTTGCAACACACCTACTCATGGCTAAAATACTATAATACCGAACTACAACAAAAAACTGTTGCAAATAATGAAAACACACTTAGAGATGTATTAGGAGAAGTAAAAAAATCAATTAATAATTCTCTGAACTTCCTAAAGAATGAGTAAAGTTAACCTTTAACCTTCAGATGCAGATTTTCCGCCATCCACATTTAATATGATTCCAGATATCCAATTAGCTTCTTCTGAGGCCAGATATGTTGCCGCATTTGCGACATCAGATGGTTCACCTATACGATTTAGAGGTTGTCTGTCTTGCAAGACTTTTTTTGCTTCAGGATATTCAAGATATGACTTTATCATTCCAGCATTTATGATTCCAGGATTGATACAGTTACAACGGATGTTTCTTCTTGCATATTCTACCGCAATGCCTTTGGTAAACATGTTGATTGCTGCTTTGGTCGCACAATAGACTGTCAAGTGTACTTTTGGAATTGCTCTCTCAGCAGATATTGAACCAATGTTAATAATGGAACCGGTTTTTTTCTCAAGCATTTTGGATAAAACAGCTCTTGTAGTTCTAAAAGTGCCAATCATGTTGGTGTTAATTAGAGACATCCAATCAGAATCAGACATCTCATGAAAGTGTATTGGATCATTGATTGCACCTGCATTATTTACTAAAATGTCAATTTTGCCATAATGATCATAAACCTGCTCTATTGTTTGAATTACCTGTCCATCATTTGTAATGTCGCATTGAAGTGCAACGGTTTGTTTGGAGTTATTACCTAGCGTTGAAGCAGCTTTTTTTAATGCATCTAATCTTCTTCCTATCATAACTACATGTGATCCTTCCTCAACAAATTTTTTTACAATTGAAAAACCTATGTCACTAGAGGCTCCTGTGACTATTGCAACCTTATCTTTTAGTTTCATGGAGTTACTACCAAGATGTACTATATGAATAATATAATTATCGGCTGATTTTCAAGAATATATCATGATTGTGCTGGTTTAGTTATGTACTTTTTAGACAATCCGTAAAACAAGGCACCTGCGGCAATAACTCCAATTCCAACTGAAGTAACAAACGCATTGAATTGTGTCATCATATATGCGGATATAATAACCCCGAAAAGTGGCAAGAGTGGAAATCTTCCTATGTTTATAGGAATTTTAAATGGCCGCTCTATGCTAGGTTCGCTATATCGTAACAAAATTACTGACAAGTTAACCATGCCAAAAGTTATAGCGATAAAAAATACTGAAATATTTGCAACAGTAACAATATTTTCTAAAAAAGAAAAAATTATTGCAGTAATCATAATGCCAAGGACTGCAATCCACGGGGTTTTTGTTCTGTAATGTATTCTACCTAGTAACGTAGGCAAGGAATGTTGTCTCGCCATTCCATATATGATTCGTGAGCCAGCAACTAGAATTATGAGCACTGTGTTCGCGGTTGCAAAAAGTGCGATTATTGAAAGAATAAACTGTCCATTACTCCCAAGTATTTTTTTAGCAACATCTGCTAGGGGAGATAATGATGATCCTAATTCTTGCCAATTAAGTATCTGTATTGCTGCTAGTGAAACAAGTATGTAGATTATTGCTGTAATAGATATCGATAAGATGATTGCACGCGAAAGTATTTTCTTTGGATTTTTTGTTTCTTCTGCAATATTTACGATGTCCTCAAATCCAATAAATGCAAAAAATATCAAAACAAACGCAAGTGATATGCCGCCTAGCCCAGCAGGACTTTCAAAATAATCTACAGGTTCTGTACCGCCATAAGTAAATCCTAAATAAATAATTAGAATCAGACCTGATGCTTCAATTAAAGTAAAAGCAACATTCATCCAAGATGATTCCCTGATGCCTATGAAATTGATCAAAGATAGTAGAGCTATTAATGATATAGCTGATACTACAATTGGTGCTCCAAAAAATCCTGTAAGATATCCACCGAAACCTAATGCTACAGTAGAAGCAGAAATTATAGATGTAAAGATTGTCATCCATCCAACAAGGAACGCAATAAAATTATTCTTGAATGCGTTTTTAACAAATAAAAATTCTGCAGCAGATTTTGGAAACATTGAGGATAATTCTGCATAGCTTAGCCCAGAAAACACCGCAGCCACTGCTCCAAAAACAAAAGAGACCCATACAACATTCCCTGCAATTCCTGCGGCTTGACCAATTAATACATAAATTCCTGCGCCTAGAATCAGACCCATGCCATACATAGTAGTGCCAAAAAGTCCCATGTGGCGTTTTAATTCACTCATGGCAACTCAAACAACTAGACTCAGTAAATAGCCTACAAGATAAGCAATAATGGCGGCAATCCCACCAACAGCAAGTGTGTAGGTACCAGATTTGAACAACGATCTTTTTACAATTTTTCCCTTCAAAATACCAACTAAAAAGAATGCAATTACAGTAAAAATTACAGAATATGGAAATACGTCAGAACTAGACAAGCCAGAATCTGATGTAAAGAAAAAAACGAACGGAATTAATGGAATTAATCCTATGATGTTAAAACCAGTAAACGTGCTTATTGCAGTGTCTATTGGTCGTCTTTTTCCTTCAATTAAACCAAGTTCTTCTTTCATCATTGTATCTAACCATACTTTTCGTCTAGATGTGATTATCCTTACAATTTGGTCCAATAATTCATCTTTGAATCCTTTATTTGCATAAATATCGCGAATCTCCTGTTTCTCTTGTTCTGCTAAATTATCAATTTCCCATTCTTCTTTACGTCTTTCTTTTTCGATGTATTCTTTACGCGTTTTTGAAGCAAGATAATTCCCAATGGCCATTGAAAACCCATCTCCAAAGAGATTTGCAAATCCGAGTATCAACACTACAGAGGGCGATAATACTGCACCACTTGCACCTGCAACCACCGCGAAAGTTGTTACAGCTCCATCAATTGAACCATATACAAAATCCTCAAAATACCATTTCATGTCAATTGAATCACAAATTGAGGGTAGCATAAACATCTCTTGAATTTTCACAGCTGATTCTCATCATTGAAATTTAGTTTCACAGACAAATACTGCGGATTTTAATTGTCAGTTTATGGTACTTGAAACAATTGAATTGAAAGTAGGTGATTTTATGACTTCCGAACCAATAACTAGGGATTCTGATGTCCTATTCCCAGTAGCAATATCCATTATGGCAAACCATGGAATTGGAAATTTGATAATAAAAGAAAAAAGCAAACCAAGCAGTCTGCTTACTGAAAGGGAAATCCTATCGTATTTAGTACGACGAGGAGATATTCCTATTGAGCCAATAAAAGACATACTTACACAATCATTTGCGCCCATCTCACCTAGGATGTCAATACTTGATGCAGCAAAACTGATGATTTCAAAGAAAAAACGACTACTTGTATTTGAGAATGAAAAATTAGTTGGAATAATAACTGCTTCTGATATGTTAAGAGGGTTTAGAAAAACTGGAATCAATCCTCCACTTGACAAAGTAACAAGTAAAAAAGTTTATGAATGTGCACACATTGATTCAATTTTCAAAGCAATAAAACTGATGTATCAAAAAAGAATAGGTAGCGTAATCATAACAAAACATGACACACCTTATGGAATATTTACGGAAAGAGATCTATTGGTTAATGTTCTGTCACAGAAAGTTGTGTTGACAGAAAAATTAGGAAATTACTGTTCTTCTCCACTAGTGACTGCAAAAATTGGCATACGAGGTAATGATGCGGCACGCTTAATGGCTTCCAAGAAAATAAAAAGACTTGCATTAACTGACAAAGATAAGATAGTTGGGATAGTAACTGCAAGAGATATTGTGGAGGCATTTTATGCAGAATGAATCTGATTATGAACGTGAGTTAAGAAACCAGATATTAATTATAAAAAACACCGTAGAACAAATGAAGGGGAGGGCAACATATGGAAGTTTTGAAAAATTCCTCAAACATCTTTCCATTATTGATCAAGCTACATCAAAGATGACAGAACAAATGAATGGAAAATTTTTCTCAAGTATTCAAAAATACAAAAAAATCCTAGTACCTTATGATGGTTCCAAATATTCAAAAGAAGCCTTGAATGAAGCATCTGAAATTGCAAAAAAGTTTGGCTCTACACTATATCTTCTCATGATTGTTGATGTTTCAGCAGTAAAACCTCCTGGCATGTTACTTGGAATCATGTTGGATAAAAAATTGAAAAAATGGTCAACACACCTCTTAGAATCTGTCAAATCAAAAGCCGATAAAATGCTAGATTCTGAGATGCAGTCTTGTAGAAAGATGGGTATTGAGACATATTATGAAATTCAAACAGGAAATGCAGTAAATGCTATCCTAAAATTTGCGAATAGACATGATGTTGATCTTATTGTTATTGGTAGTAGGGGGCTTTCAGGAATTGGTAAAATAATGGCCTTAGGGAGTATTAGCAGAAAGATATCCGAGGAAGGTAACTGCCCCGTTATGATAATACGTTAATTAATAATACAAATCTATGATTAAAACAAATTTAAAATTATTATCCTGATTTTGTAATTTCAGTATTTTGAAAACCAAAACGAATTATCATTAGTGATAATCATGATCATTTTTTTATTAACTGATTCAGCATTACCTTCGGGTAGTAGCCGCTAAGTAAAAGCACAGAACCGAAAGGAACTATGTTTTGAGGGTGACTGGTAACCAAAGGATTACCAAAATCCTAGTCTTGGTGAGGTTATTACCCTTTTTAGATTTCCAACTATGATAATTGAATTTATGCTTTTTATTAGAATATGTAGACAGCAACTTGTTGAGCACCGAAAAAAAAATACGTATTGATGAATCAGATCAAGGATTGTGTTATTTTTGTGGAAAGCCTGCCGGTATTAAAGTGGGTTTATGGTCTAGTCTAGAACAATTACCAGAATCAGTTACACAAAATTGGAGAGAGGTCTTAATTTGTAGGAGATGTAATGAAACACATCATTGGGTAGATGAACAGGGGTTACCGGATACTTTTGTGGGTTATTGAGATTCTATTATGAATGACCGCTCAAAATCAACTAATGTTGGAGAAAATATGATTGGTCGTGATACTGCATGTACGTGTAAAGAATGTGATCATGGCTTTGCAAGAGATTGTTTGAAGATAAACTGTACATGCTGTAATCAAGAGAGTCATTCGATGATCCTAGATGGAATTGTGGGATTGGCACCTATAAGCAAAAGACATGGACTTTACACCGAAGTACGTTCTGTATTAATTCCCATTGATTCTATTAAATTACATGGTGATTTGACCATTCCAAAGAATGCGGAAGGAATCGTGTTGTTTGCACATGGCAGTGGGAGCAGCAGGCACAGTTCTAGAAACAAGTATGTCGCTCAAGTCCTTCAAAAAGCTGGTCTTGCTACATTATTGATTGATTTACTTACCGAAGATGAAGAAAAAGTTGATGATTATACTGCACACCTGAGATTTGATATTGATTTACTGGCCAAACGATTAGTTGACACTACTAACTGGTTAATAAAAAACCCAGATACCAAAAATCTCAATATAGGATATTTTGGTGCGAGCACAGGGGCAGCAGCAGCCTTGGTGTCCTCAGTTGATTGTCCTGACGCAATCAATGCAATTGTCTCAAGGGGAGGACGACCAGATTTAGCAGGACCAATATTGTCCCGTGTTAAAGCGCCTACTCTTCTCATTGTTGGTGGAAATGACAGTCAAGTCATAGAGATGAACGAAGAAGCATTGAATCTACTTGAGACCGAAAAAAAAATAGCAATAGTTCCTGGCGCTACTCATTTGTTTGAAGAACCTGGAACACTTGAACAAGTTGCACGACTTGCATCTGATTGGTTTGTAACCCATCTCACCAAAATAAAAAATCAGACAAAATCGAAAAAGGAGACGACGGTTGGAATCTAATAATTCTTATGTAATTTTTAAAGATAGAGTAGATGCAGCCAAGAGACTAGCCAAAAAGCTAGAATGGCTAAAAAAAGAAGATCCGATAATTCTCGCCATTCCAAGGGGCGGTGTAGTTACAGGTGACGTCATAGCTTCTGAATTAGGTGCAAAACTGGATATCCTAGTTTCAAGAAAAGTAGGTGCTCCTCATAATCAGGAACTTGCTATTGGTGCAGTTACACATGATGGAAGTTATTTTCCAAATGCAGACATTACAATGATGCTAAACGTTCCCCAGAAATACATTGATTCAGAGATATCTGCACAAATGAAGGAAATAGAAAGTAGATTGATAAGATTTAGAGGCACCAAAGAATATCATTTGGAAGGAAGAACCGTGGTATTAGTTGATGATGGAATTGCTACAGGAGCAACCATGTTTGTAGCTGTACAATGGGTAAAAAAACAAAAACCAAAACAAATCATAGTAGCAATACCTGTAGGGCCAAAAGAAACTATTGATCAGATGAATAAAGTAGTAGACAAAGTTGTAATTCTACAAGCGCCTGTCTACTTTAATGCAGTTGGAGAGTTTTACCGTGAATTTGATCAGGTTGATGATTATCAAGTACAAGAAATTATGAGTAAACATGGGTACAAGATAAAATTGATGGAATAGGTAGACCTTATCGTACAAACTTTTCTGATTTTAGACTCATAACAACATCCCATGGGCTTATGGCCTGGTCATTGGCCATAAGATATGGGGATAACATTTCATACATTATTTTGGATGCGTCTTGAATGCTAGAATTTTCAGAAATCATTTTTGCATTTTCTAATTTAAAGATGGGTGCTTTCATATCTAAAAACCCTTTAATGTTATGTAAATGGTTCAAATCTCTAACAATCTTCTCGATAATTATTCTGTCACTGATGAATGAGGATGTTTGCTCAAGAATCAACTTGCGAGTTTTGTTTTCAAACATTGAAGTTATGATGTCCCTTACCGTGTAATTATTATTAAAAGTGACAGCTCGTTTTTTAGGAATTTCAGAAATTGTCATGACACCTTCATACATAATAGCAATTTCAAGTATCTTTCTAGCTGAAACCGCCGAGTAACCAGAATATGGATTTGATATGATTGCAAAGGCACGTCTAGTTTCTTGCCATTGTTTTAGTAAATCAGATAATCTAGTCAGTTTTGTAATGATAGTTAGTTTTTCATTCATTATTTTGCTGACTGAAGTGTTATCGAAAAAATCAGAGGTCGGATTTTTTAAAACACCGTCCAAAAGTTCGATTCCACCTATTACACCTACTGGTCTCTCATCTTTTATTACAACTAACGAATCAGTAAATGATTCCAAGTAATGAGACAGTAACGTTGCTGCCTCTCCAACAGTATCAGTTAGTCTAATGCTTACTGCNNTGACAATCATTTTTCTTTAAAAGTACTTCTGATTATCACATCTGATATCAAATCATATCATTAGAGGAAGATTTCTACATCTGCTTGTGTAGACTCAACTATGATAATCATCTACTCATTTTTAAGTTCAAAACCATAGAAGTATGGCATGGACGACAGTACTTTTGTAAAAGATATCATGAAAAATAATGTAATATCAATCGATTCTTCAATGACAGTTAAAGATGCATCTGAAATGATGGATAATGCAGAAGTGGGAGGAATAGTTGTAATGGAGAATAACATCGCAACAGGAATAATCACAGAAAGAGACATTGTCAGAAGAATTGTTGCTAAAAATAAAGGATATTCTACGAAACTAAAAGATGTAATGTCTACTCCGTTGATTACTATTAATTCTGATGAAACAGTCTGGGAGCTTGCTCAACTAATGAAGGTAAAAAAAATACACCGAGTACCTGTGACCAATCAAAATAAATTAGTTGGAATTGTAACCACAACAGATCTGGCTAGAATATGCAGTGTAGGGTCAAATGCTGAACTGCATAAAATTACTGAACAAATTCTCATGAGAATGAAACAATCTGATCAAAAATAAAACACTAAAGAGATCCTAATCAAAGATATATCCATGTCTGAAATTATGCAGAAAAAACAAATCTATGTAATCAAGGCAAGTGGTCAGGCAGTTCCATTTGATAGTAACAAAGTAGAAGTAACGTGCATTCGTGCTGGAGCAAGTAAAAAGTTAGCCGAGCAAGTTGTAAAGAAAGTTAGTGAACAGTTACGAAATGGTATGCGGACAAGAGAAGTTTACAGGATGGTTCTAAATGCTCTTGCAGCAGTAGACGAAGGTCAAATAATCAAACATCGATACAGACTAAAAGAATCAATCATGTTAATGGGCCCGGCAGGATTCTCATTTGAAACCTATGTTGGAAAAATACTTGAGAACTATGGATATGATGTTGAAGCAACCAGATCGCAAGTAAANNAGATACATGATTGAATGCAAATATCATAATTTCCCTGGAATATACACTGGATTAAAAGAGTCATTATACACTCATGCCAGATTTTTAGATCTATCTGACGTCTTTAACAATGAAATGCTTGTGTGTAACACGAAAGTATCTGATGCTGCTATTACATATGCAAAATGTATAGGACAAAAACTATTGTGCTGGAGATTTCCACATGATAAAGGACTAGAAAATATGATAGAAGAAAAAGGATTGTATCCGATAACTATCTTGGGGCTTAGAACACCGGAATTACAGACTCTTTCCCAAAACAAGATCATGCTTGCCAGAGATTTGTTAATTATAGATCTCAACCAACTATCCCGTAAAACAAACATGTCATACACAAGATTACAAAGACTACAGAATCTGGTAAGACAAATTCTCCGTTAAAGTTTTTATCTTTTAATCTGGTTTCACGTAAAACCGGTGTTCTTCTGGTTAAAATAAGAAATGACATTAGGTTTCCACATGTAGAAGAAAACGATCAGATCAACAACAATGTGAGGTATTACAAATAGATTTCCAACCAATAAAGTGACACAGTGTATATAATGAGATCTGCCATCGAGAGAGATAACCGCTATCCTCACACCTCTTTTACCACTAAATAATGCCCAGTCTATCATAAACTCAATTGTTGCAAGGATCCCGACACCTACTGCAATAACTCCTCCAAAAACCGTCATGGTGCCTCCCATCATGCTTCCTAACATACCAGAATAACTTCCCATCATTGAGGTAAATGCTACAACCATGACAACAGATACTACCATCAGGATGCCAAAAACTATGTAGATAATTCCAAGAATTGTAACGTCGGTAGGTCTTTCTGATTGAATAGATAGCACTTTAGCAACATCCACCACGTCGGATGTCTCCTTCTTTCCTCTTCCATACGTTTTTCTTCTTCCATCTTTCTTGCTACGTATTGCTGTACATGGTCACTATTACAAAAATATTTTCCAAATCTTTTGATTACTGTTTCTTTCTTTACCTTAATGCCACAAATCTGACAGTGTTTTTCAAACACAATTTATT
>DUJB01000084.1 GCA_013330055.1 Nitrosopumilaceae archaeon | reverse complement strand
CATCATGTCTTTGAGTGAAGTGATGGATACTCCTACTTTCCCTACCTCACCTTCTGCATGTGCATCGTCTGCGTCATATCCTATTTGTGTGGGGAGATCAAAAGCCATACTAAGCCCTGTTTGACCTCTTTCAAGCAAAAACTTGAATCGCTCATTGGTCTTGTCAGCAGTAGCAAATCCAGTATACTGTCTCATAGTCCACAATCTATCACGATACATCCCAGGATGTACGCCACGAGTAAACGGATATTTTCCGGGGTCCTCGTCTTTGCTTCTTGGTTTTATTTTAGAATCATAGACTCGTTTTACAGGAATTTTTGAATCGGTTTTTACTGTTTTCATATTATCACTTTATTAATTTTGAGATTCTTTCAGCAGCCTCAAACGGATCCAGTATTTTTGATTGTACTTTTTTTAGATAATTTGCATATGTGATATTTGTTTCAAGCATTCTCTCAACTTTAGTTTTAATATTATTTAAAACAATGTCTCTTAGTTCTGTTTCAAGCCTAGATTTTTCTTCAGTGTTTTTTGTTTTCTTTTTTACAGTTATAAGCGCGTTTAGTTTTTTTGCAAATTCCGTTATACCTTTGTTTGATTTTGTTGAAGTCATCATTATTGAAGGATTTTTTTCTGACATCCCTATAAAGTCTCTTACTGCATCAAATAGTTGATTTGCTCCCGTAAGATCACTTTTGTTTACAAGATAAATATCTCCAATTTCGGTGAGTCCTGCTTTTATTGTCTGGATACTATCACCAGTGTTTGGATTGAAAACAACTACAGTAATGTCAGCAATTTTTGAAATTTCAACTTCAGTTTGACCCGCACCAACACTTTCAATAATAATCGTATCAAATCCGGCATATTCCAATACTCTAATGCTGTTTCTTACTGCATGTGAGATTGCGCCTGTTGCACCTCTTGATGCCATACTTCTGATATAAGTTCCTGAATCAGTTGATTCGGACATTCTAACTCTGTCACCAAGAATTGCTCCACCAGTGATATGACTTGTTGGATCGATTGCCAGCACAGCTGCTTTGTAACCATGTTTTTTGAGCTCAAGTACAGTCTTGTCGATAAGTGAACTTTTCCCAGCGCCTGCTGGCCCTGTTATTCCTATTACGATTGATTTTCCAGAACTTTTGAATATTTTTTTTATCAATGACCGTGCCTCCTTCTCATTGTTTTCTATAATTGATATCGCTCTTGCAATTGCATGTCTTTTGCCNNGGATAAAGATTCTTGTTGCAAAACTAGGTCTTGATGGTCATGACCGTGGGGCATTAGTGCTATGTCGTGCATTCAGAGATGCAGGAATGGAGGTAATCTATTCAGGGCTTTTTGCCACGCCAGAAAGAATTGCCAAGATATCTGAGGACGAAGACGTTGATGCCGTAGCTCTTAGTCTTCTAAATGGAGCTCACCTTACCTTATTTCCAAGGGTTGTCAAAACACTCAAAGAAAAAGGGATTAGAGATGTGCTAGTTGTTGGAGGTGGTGTAATCCCAGAAGATGACAAACCAGATCTTGAGAAAGCAGGAGTCACTGGAAACTTTGGTCCAGGAACTCCATTATCTACCATAATTGATCATATTACATCTGGAGTTTCAAAACTAAGAAAAATTTAGTTATTCTTTTGAATCAGGCCACATCATTTGTCGCATTTTCTTGCCGACTTGTTCTATCTGGTGCGAATCTATTTGTTTCATGTATCTGTCAAAAGCGTTTTTGCCGTTTTTCTGGTAGTCACTAATCCATTCTTGATTAAATGTTCCATCCTGAATCATGTTTAGAACTTTTTTCATTTTTTCTTTGACGTCTTTATCCATCACCATCGGTCCTCTAGTAAGACCTCCATATCTTGCAGTCTCGCTGACTCGTCTCCACATTCCGTTAATTCCATATCTTTGAATCATGTCAACAATTAGTTTCAATTCATGCAAGACCTCAAAATATGCTATTTCTGGCTGATATCCTGCTTCAACTAGTGTTTCAAATGCATTGATAATCATTGACGCACATCCTCCACAAAGATCCGCTTGCTCACCAAACCAATCAGTTTCTACTTCTTCTTGAAATGTCGTTTGGATAATTCCTGCTCTTGTGCTTCCAATTCCTTTTGCCATTCCAAGTGTCCTGTCCCATGCTTTTTTGGTATAATCTTGGTATACTGCAACAATTGATGGAGTACCAAATCCTTCAAGATACGTTTCTCTTACTTTGGAGCCTGGACCTTTGGGTGCAACCATTATGATATCAACATTATTTGGAGCCTTTATCCACTCCCAGTGGATTGCAGCACCATGAGAAAACGATAATGCCTTTCCTTCGCCAAGGTTTGGTTCAATCTCCTCTCGATAGATCTTTGCCTGAAGCATATCAGGTACCAAGACATGAATGATATCAGCAGCTTTGCAAGCTTCTGCAATTTTCATTACTTTGTGGCCGTCAGATTGAGCTTTTTTCCAGCTCTCACCCCCTTCTTTTAATCCTATAATGACTTTGAGACCAGAATCTTTTAGGTTGTTAGATTGCGCATTACCCTGTATTCCATATCCAATGACTGCAATTGTTTGATTCCTGATTGGTTCTAAGCTGACTTGATCGTCTTTCCAAGTTTTTGCCATAGGAGGGAGGCAATTTATTGCAAATATAATCTTTCAATATCTAGATTGTTATTTCTTTTCCGCATTTTATGCACTTGACTATTGTTTCTTCTGCTTTCATTTTTTCAAACTTTCTAGTTCCACAGACAGGACAGATGGGACATGCTCTAAGTTTTTTCATATTTCTAGGCACCAAGTTTTGCTTTGTATGATTTGATCTCACTTTCTTCTACTTTTTTAAAGAGCGGAGATACCGAGCCTAGTTTATGGTTTGGTTCAATTCCAAAATCTGAAATCGAGTCCCATTTTTGATCATATATTTTATCTTTCAAGTTAAGTTGGTCCCATATTTTTTCTGCAGATTCTGGTAAAAATGGAAGCAGCACAATTGCGATACTGCGTGCAGCATTAACTGAAAGGTAAACACAGTTGTTGGTTCCTTTTCCGTTTTTCCAAGGTTCTTTGTGTTGGAAATATTGGTTAAAGTTTGCTGAGAATTCAAGAATTTTTTTAAGAGCCCTATCAATATTGTTTTGATCTAATAATGCTCCAACAGAAGATGACAAGTTTTTGATCTTTGCTTCTGCCTCTTTGTCAATAGAATCCAACTCCCCTTTAAAGGGCACAATTCCTGCAAAGCTTTTTTGTGTAAATCCCAACGCTCGATTCACAAAGTTTCCAAGATTGCCGATAAGCTCTGAATTTATTCTTGTAGCAAATTCATCCCAATCAAAATTAANNCTTTTTGAAATCTTTTTTGATTGTAGCATGAGGTGGCCACGAGTTGGGATGTAATCTGGAAGTTTGTATTCGTTTTCTATTCCAATTCGCATTGCAGGTAAAAACAAATAGTGATGATATACAATGTCTTTTCCAATAAAATGGTAAATGTCCGCCGCATTCCAAAATGCTTTTCCATCCAGTCCTTTGTCATTTAAGAATTTGATTGCGGAAGAAATGTAGGCAAGATGGTTATCAAACCACCCGTAAAAGACCTGATCTTTTGCGTCTTCAAGGGGAATTGGTACTCCCCATGCAATGTCTCTTGTAATGTCCCAATCTACTAGACCATCCTGAATCCAGTTTTGAACATATTTTTTTACATCTTTTTGGAGATTTGGGCTTTGTTCGAGCCATTCATTTAGACTAGGAACAAAGTTTGTGAGTTTAAAAAAATAGTGTTTTGTCTTTTCTTTTACAGGCGGATTTTTGCATATTGAGCATCGGGGGTTATCAATTTCTTCTGGCACTCTTCCACATTTTTCACACAAATCAGAATACTGATCTTCCGCTTTACAGTGGGGACATGTTCCAATTACATATCTATCTGGGAGAAACTTTTTGTCAAACTGGCAGTAAAACTGGACAATTTCTTTTTCGTAAATGTGGTTGTTTTTGTGTAGTTTTTTAAATACATTTTGAACGAATTCTACGTTTTCAGGCGAGCTTGTTCTGTAAAAAAAATCAAATTTTATTCCAAATGCAGTAAAGTCGTCATAATCTCGTTTATTCCAAAATTTCACATACTCTTCTGGACTTTTTTTCTCCTTTTCAGCCTGTAACAGAATAGGAGTTCCATAGTCGTCTGATGCACAGATATAGTATGCTTCAACTCCTTTGAGTTTCAGATATCTTGTGATTATATCAGCGGGCAAATATGTTGATGCAACGTGGCCAAGGTGAATCTCACCATTTGCATAAGGCAATGCACTAGTAATGATAGCCTTGTTACTCATTAAGTGAGTAAAACGCGAGACGGATTTAAGCTATCCCCAGCTATGGGCATATTTTATCTGAGATGCAGTAGGTATGTCAATTTTAACATCCATAGATTCTAGTGCATCAACTGCAATCTGTCTATCAATCTCAGATGGGACGGTAATCACTTTTTTTCCTATCTTTTTGTAATTCTTTGCTAAGTATATCATGGAAAGAAGCTGGTTTGAAAATGATTGTGCCATTACTTCTGGAGGATGTCCTTCTGCAGCTACAAGATTTGCAATTCTTCCTTTCCCAATAAGATAAACACGTTTTCCATTTTTGAGTATGCATTCATCAAGACTGGGTCTTACTTCTCTTACTGATGTTGATTCGTTCAGTAGGAACTTTGCCTCCACCTCAACATCAAAGTGACCTACGTTACCCATTATTGCACCCTCTTTCATCTTCATAATGTGTTCTTTTCTTATCACACCAGTCTGACCTGTTGCTGTGATGAAAATATCTCCAATTTTTGCTGCTTCTGCCATTGGTAAAACTTCGTATCCATCCATGTGTGCTTCTAAAGCGCGAACTGGGTCTACTTCGGTGACATGGACTCTGGCACCCATTCCGTTCATTCTAGATGCAACTCCTCTTCCTACCCAACCATATCCAGCTACTACTACACGTTTGCTAGCAATTAGTAGATTCATTGCCCTCAGATAACCATCAATTGTACTTTGGCCTGTTCCATATCTATTATCAAACATGTGCTTTGTATATGCATCATTTACTGCAATGACCGGATATCGAAGTTTTTTCTGTTCTGCCAATGCTTTTAGTCTGATGACACCGGTTGTGGTCTCTTCTGTTCCTCCCATGATTTTCAGAGATGAAAATTTTTTATCACTATGAACTTTGCTGTGACAGTCAGAACCATCATCTGTTAGAATTTGTGGTTTATGACTGAGCATCTTTTCAATACACCAATCATATTCTTTTGGAGTCTGTCCTTCCCATGCATAAACATCGATACCATTTGATACAAGAAATGCTGCAATGTCATCTTGTGTTGAAAGAGGATTTGCACAACATACGCTGACTTTGGCACCTAGTGTTTTTGCGCCGATTATCAAAACCGAGGTCTCTTTAGTAATGTGTAAACAGATACCTAGTTGAATACCTCGCAATGGTTGTGATTTTTTTAGACGAGTAATAGTATTTGTAAGAATCTTCATGTGATCTTTTGCCCATTCGTGAGATATCCTGCCCTTTTCTGCGAGATGCAGATCTTTTATTTTACTCATAAATGGTCTCAAATTGAAGAAGTATAAAATGCTATCAAATGAAAATGTAAATATTGATCAGATTGTGGTTTGAAAAACATGGTTTGGAAAAAGGTTGGAGAAAAAAATGAGATTCCGGAAGGGAAAGGAAAAGAGTTTATGGTAGATGGGAAGCACGTTGCTATCTTTAACCAAGGCGGATACCACGGTCTAGATTCCATATGCGTTCACCAAGATGGCTCTCTTGCCACAGGTAAGTTAGATGTAGACATAGTAGAATGCCCACTACACTTTTGGCATTATAATATTAAAACAGGCGAACTACTAGATTATATCAAAGGAGTAAAATTGCAGACGTACAAGGTAGAAGTAAAAAGCGATGGTCTGTATGTCGATGTCTGAAGGTTTAATTCCATAAAACCAATTTGAAGAAATATTGAATAAAACACTTCTTGAGGAAATTATAAAAAAAGACTATCAGTCAATTCAGAACAAAATTGAGAGGTTTCTTGCACAAGAGGTTTTACAAAGACAATCATCAGGTGTCATTTTTGGACTCAGTGGTGGAATTGATTCGGCAGTTATTGCATCGATGTGTGCAATATCGCTAAAAGACAAATCGCTTGCACTTCTCATGCCAGACTCCACAATCACACCAAGTACAGATACTGAAGATGCGCTCAAACTTGTAGATCAACTTGGATTAAACTACAAATTAATTGATACAAGTTCGGTACATTCAGAATATTCTAAATACCTTGAGCCAAATTCTCTAGCACTTGGAAATCTAAGAGCCAGAATAAGATCAAATATTTTGTATTATTATGCAAATTCCAAAAACTTACTGGTACTTGGTTCAAGTGACAGAAGCGAGTACCTTATTGGATATTTCACAAAGTTTGGTGACGGAGCAGCAGATCTTTTACCAATAGTTTCATTATACAAAACACAGATTCGAGAGTTTGCAAAATCTCTTGGAGTACCAGATTCTATAATATCCAAGAAGAGCAGCCCAAGCCTCTGGCAAGGCCATACTGCNNAATAGACAAAAATATTTCATTACAAGAAACCGCAGATCTTGCAGAAATTGATCTCTCGATTGTTGATAAAATCCACAAACTGTACAAAAAAAGCGAACACAAGCGAATAACTGCAATAAGCTGTCAATTATAAGAAACGGTGCAAATTTTGAGAATTTTTGATACACTTACAGAAAAAGAAAAGGAGATTGAAGTATCGGGCACCATTAGGATGTATGTTTGCGGAGTAACGGTGTACGATGAGAGCCACATAGGGCATGCAAGAACAATAATTGTGTTTGATACACTAAGAAGATTTCTGGAATCTCAGGGGAGAAAAGTACAATTCATTCAGAATTTTACAGATGTCGATGACAAGATAATAAATCGTGCAAAACAGGAAAATGCCACAGCATCTGACATTAGTTCAAAGTACATATCTCATTATTTTGATGATTTTGATAGATTAAACATCAAACGTGCTGACATTCATCCAAAAGCAACTGAACACATCAACGATATGATAAATTTGATCAAAGATCTCATCGACAAAGGTTATGCGTATGTTTCAAAAAATGGAGTCTACTTTTCTGTAGGAAAATTTAAAGAATATGGTAAACTTTCAAAGAAAAAAATCGATGATTTGTTATCAGGTGCAAGAATAGAGGTAGACGAAACCAAAAACGATCCACTTGACTTTGCATTATGGAAGTTCTCTGACGAAGAACCAAAGTGGCCAGGTCCGTGGGGAGATGGACGACCTGGTTGGCATATAGAATGCTCTGCGATGAGTTTAAAATATCTTGGTGAAAACTTTGAGATTCATGGCGGTGGCAGAGATCTGATATTTCCTCACCATGAAAATGAGATTGCTCAATCCGAATCGCATACAGGAAAACAATTTGCAAAAATTTGGATGCATGTAGGAATGATGACGATAAACGGTGAGAAGATGTCAAAGTCCTTAGGAAACATAAAATCTGTAAAATATGTTCTTGATCATTGGGGACCAAACATAATCAGGCTATTTTGTCTCTCTGGTCATTATTCAAAACCAATTGATTATTCAGAAGAACTTCTTAGGGAAAACATTGCGAAATGGCGCCAGGTGGAAAACTGTTATTTTGAATTGATTCTAGCAGAAGGTCAAGGCCAAACTGATGAAGTACAGAAAATAATCTCAGAAACAAAAAAAGAGTTTGACGAAGGATTAGAATCAGATTTTAATACTCCCATGGCATTAAGTGCTTTTTTCAAACTTGTAAAAGAAATAAACAGAATTGCTGCGGCAGAAATGCTTACACAGTCAATTTCAAAAATAGTTGTACCAGAAGTTGAAAAGATATTTGAGACACTTGGTTTGAAAATTCCCAAAATTTCAGAAGATGAAAAATCAACTATAACCGAACTAATAAGAAAACGGAATATGTTTAGAGAACAAAAACAATACCAAGAAGCTGATAAGATTAGGAAACAAATTTCAGAGATTGGAATAACCCTAATTGATCATAAAAATAGAACTCTCTGGATGAAACAAGAAAAAATTGGAATAGAAAGCTAGGATTTTTTTGTTACAGCACTAACCACGGATATCACGTCTCTGTCTCGCAGCTGATAGCTTGGCGGCAATCTTACGCCATATCTTAAATCCTTAGCATAAAGAAGTCCTTTTGTCAAGTCAGTGTGTATTTCCTTTGCAAGGTCTTCTATCGTAGAACCGTCTTTCATCAAAATGAGATCTGGTAACACTCTTCCTTTTTTGTCAGAAAGTTTCTCTGGCACTGCGATTGGATAAATAGAATTCATTTTTAATAATTTGAAGACAGTTACGTTGATTGCAAACTGTACACCGGTTCTCATATATTCACCAAGGATGTCTTTTGTGATAAAATCTAGAGCATCAATTTGTTTTTTGTTTAATTTGTCCTTCTCCAGTATCTCAAATTGTTCAGAACCTGGAACATATTTTATCAAACCCGCATGTTCTGCCCGTCGTAACGATAGCTCGCTATCTGCACTTGCAGGTACAATTATGGTATCAAAGTATCTTTCTCTCAGGCGGTCAAAGTTCTTGTCTGCTCCAGGCAAGTCTATCTTATTTGCCACTATGAGAGTAGGTTTTGAGATTTGTCTTAAATATGAAGCAAACTTTTTGCTGTCATTCATATCAAAGTTATCAAAGTGTTTATCCTCCAATTTAGTTACTTTTAGTGCTTCTTTTACATGAGACTCTTTTACTCCTATTCCTCTAAACACATCTGTTAATGCGACAAGTTGTTCAGTATCAGAATTGATAAGTTTTGAAATTTTATCTCTATTTCCTTCTAAGAGTTTTAGGTACCACATTATTAGTTCTTCTTCTATATCAGCAACATCAGATATCGGATCCCCGCTACCTACATCAGCAATTTTTCCTGATGAATCGACACTTCCTGACACATCAACTACATGTAACAGTGCATCAGACTGTGTTGCAACTGAAAGAAATTGGTTTCCCAGTCCCTTGCCAGCCCATGCATCTTTTATCAAGCCTGGAAGATCAATGAGTTCAACCGGAATGAATCTCCATCCGTCACTACACTTTGAATTTTGTGGCTGATCTTGGACATTGAATTCTGTATGAACACATGGAGTGACAGCATTACCCATTGCTCTTTCTGGTTTTTTCGTTGTAAAAGGATAAGTGGAGATTTCGGAGTGAGAAAGGGTAGCTGCGTTAAAGAATGTAGTTTTGCCGGTGTTTGTCTTACCAATGAGACCAATCTTTATTGGCATGAATTAATTTTAGAATTTGAATATTTATCTCTGCCGAACAAATTCAGCAATGATTCTGTTTTTCTTTGAGTTTTGCGCTAGTATTTTTGAGCTCATCAGAGCACCATGATATCTCATCAAGTTCTTCATTAGTCAATTCATCATTCCATTTTTCAAGTGCAAGTTTTGAGATTTGTGAGGCATTATAAATTAGACTCCAATATGGATGATGCTCTGCTGTATTGTATGCAAGCTCAGATACTTCTTCTAATCCAGTCTTTGCGCGTTCTAAAGAGTCTGTTTTTTCGCCATATATTTTTATAATATTTGCATCAAGGTCTGGTTGAATTTTTATTGAGTTTTTTTCTTCAAATGATTTTGCAAGATTTAGAAGAGATTTGTAAAAGTCGGAAAACGTGTCATCGGTCATTTTAAAATAATCTCTCATGTTCTGCCAGCATGCATCTGTTAAAGACTACTTCAATTCCTGCATTACGCGCAAGTTCTTCTGCTACTTGGTTATGAATTCCTTCTTGCAACCAAATAACTTTGGGTTTTTTCTTGATCGAGTCTTCGACTACAGGCATTACCTGACCAGATGGTCTAAACACATCTACAATATCAATTGATTCATTAACATCAGTGATTTTGCAATAGCATTTTTTACCAAGTATCTCATCAGCTGTCGGGTTTACTGGTACAATGTTATACCCCCTATCTGAAAGATATCTTGGAACAAAGTGAGCAGCTTTTTCTGGATGTTTTGACATTCCAACCACAACGATATTTTTTAGTGAATAAAATTTTCTAATTTGTTCGTCAGTGTGAGAATCCTTTTCCACATCATATCAACGTAGATTGGGTTAATATTTTGTATTGCAAACAGTTTATAGGAAGATTTTAGGAATCATAAAATATGGAGTCAGAATCAGAACCAAAAGATGTCATAGTTTTAGAAGCAATCAGCAAAGGTGCTAAAAAATTCGATAAAATAGAAAAGATTGCAAAAATTGAAGGTAAAGAACTAAACGAAATACTTGAGAATCTCGATAAAAAAGGACTAATCACAGTGGTAGAAAAAAAAGGATTTTTCAGTACTAAAAAAGAGGTAGTATTAACGGAAAAAGGTCAACGAGAATTACAAGAAAGGAAGTTTGAACTTCAAAAAAACTGGAACCAGATGGTTACAATGTGGAAGGGTGGTGACAAACAGAAATTGCAGCAATACATGGACAACAATAAATCAATTCTTCCATCATTGATGTTTTTGGGNNATGATGAGTTTCATGGGCATGGCCATGTCAAGTTACATTCCAGCAGACCAGATGCCATCTCAAACAGACAGTGGAACAGATGCATCATCAGATACTGGTGATGCAGGGTCTGATATGGGTGGCGGCGGGGATTTCGATATTGACATAGGATTCTAAAAATCAGAAAAAAAGGAAAATTATGTCGAGGAGCTATTGTCCTGCAACGACTGAATAGNNTCAGATGCAGAATAAGTCAATACACCAGTGTAAGTCTTGTCACTTGGTGGCAAGATTATTGCAAGTTGATGCGATTCATGTACCAACTCCTGGATCTTGTATGGATGTGATGGTTCCAGTTTTTGTCTTCCATCCATGATCTGCGCTCATTTGTTTTTGCATCATTTTCTTGGCCGACATCTTTTCTGCCATCGCCTTTTCAGTCATCTTTTCTTTCATCATCTGCTTTGCTCCAGATACAGTACACAATTGATCTCCACAGACGTTTTTGTGACGTGTTTTTGGGTTTGGNNTTCGTTTGATGTCTCTTTGGAATAATTACGTTTTTAACTAATTTACCAATAGGATTCAGTCGATGACTGTAAGAATTGGCGAAAAAGCACCTAATCTAAAAGTTTCAAAATGGGTTCAAGGACTTTCGACAAATATAGATAAAGAAAAAGATAATGTAGTTCTTGTTGAAGTTTTTCAAGTAAATTGTCCTGGTTGTTTTTTAAATGGAATCCCTGAGGCAATTGAGATGTATAATAAATATCATAAGAAGGGACTTACAGTTCTTGGCATGGCCACTGCTTTTGAGGATTTTGATAAAAATACGTTAGAAAATTTAGAACTGTTACTTACTACTGGTGAAACAATCGGCGATACACTAAATGCACTTGGACAGTACAGACAGCTTAATGGAACGAAGCTGTTATACAAGATTCCTTTTCCAGTATCGATGGATTCGCTGAAAAAAGCGTCAGAAAACCTAAGTCAAGAAAAAATAATGGAAGTCATAGACGCAAATATTCCAAACTTTGATTCTTATAGCTCAGAGCAAAAGGCCGAATTAATTGAACGGGTTAAACAATACCTGAGATCAAAAGAATATTCTGCTGAAACTTTTGAAGAATATGCATTGAGAGGAACACCCTCTTCTATACTCATTGATAAAAAAGGCATATTACGTGATGTTTCTTTTGGTCAAAATGGCCTTCTTGAAAGCAGAATACAGAATTTATTAAATGAGTAATGTGAAATCATTACGTGTATACTTCTTACGATAATAGTTCGCTTGTCAAGATAGTCACTCTTCTTAAATCTCACAAATCAGAATACTTGTCCGGCCAGGACATAAGCGAACCACTGATGCTTAGTCGTGCAGCAGTTTGGAAACATGTCAAAAAGCTTCAATCTCTAGGATACAAGATTGATTCGCGCCCAAAGCTTGGATATAGATTAACAAAAACCACAGAGTTGCTTTTACCCTGGGAAGTAAGAGATGGATTAGAAACAAAACTTTTTGGTAAAAGGATCTATTACTTTGATACTATAAATTCTACACAAAATTTTGCCATGGAGTTAGCATCAAAACCACAAGAAAATGGAACCGTAGTAATTGCCGAGAAACAAACTCAAGGAAGAGGAAGATTAAACAGAAATTGGATTTCTCCTAGTGGCGGGATATGGATGTCAGTGATTTTGCGTCCAGAGTTTGAGATTTCAGCATCTTCATTCTTTCCTATAATTTCATCACTTGCACTTGGAATTGCAATCGAGAAAGTTTTGAAAATTAAACCGCAAATAAAGTGGCCAAATGACTTGACCATTGATGATAAAAAAGTAGCAGGGATTCTAGTTGACGCATCTGTAGAATCAGGCAGAATAGATTACCTTATTCTTGGCGTAGGAATTAATTTCAGAATTGATGTGAAAAAGATTGAAAAGACTATAAAAAACACAGGAAATTATTATGGAGTAGCCACAGTTGCAAGTAAATATAATAAAACCAATCCTGCACAATTGGTGCAGGCGTTTCTCTTAGAACTTGAAAGATTGTACAATTTATTTTTGGATGGAAAATCTGAATATATAATAAAACAATGGACAAAGAGATCATCTACCATTGGTAAAACCGTTAGTATTACATCCTCACATGATCCAATACATGGAAGAGCAATCAAAATTGACAAAGATGGTGCTCTTGTGATATCAAGTAAAGGAAAATCTCAACGTGTTCTCGTAGGGGATGTAAGTTGAGCATCTGTTGGGCAAATACTGATAATTTTGAGGAGGCAGATATTGTGATAATAGGAATTCCTGACGAGTCCAAGTCTCATGCTTTGCGAAAAGGCACGTCAGAAGCACCAGAGAAGATACGACAGATATCTTCAACGAGAGACACCTACAATAGAAACAGTACAATTTCACTAGGGATGCCATTTGGGGGAGTAAAAAAGAAAGTGTTCGATTATGGAAATGTTACGAGGGATAAAATCGGAGAAGTAATTGACAAAATAATTTCAAAATCAAAGATACCGATATCTATTGGAGGAGATCATTCAATAACAGTCGAGATAATAAAATCAATTTCTAAAAGATATGGCTCATTGTCTTTGGTATATTTTGACGCTCATCCAGATTTTATCGGTTCTACGAGGAATTATTATGGTTCTGTTTTTTTTGATGTCCTACCGTTTATAGATTTAAAATCAAGCATACAGATAGGGATTAGAACTCCAGAACAGGAAGAAATTGACAATATCAAAAAATATAATCTTTCAGTGATTACTCCGTTTGATATGTTAAAAATTGGTTTATTGGAAACTGAGAAAAAAATCATAGAAAAAATAGGAAAAAATGTGTACGTTTCGTTTGATATGGATGCAATAGATCCAGCATTTGCTCCAGGAGTATCTGCTCCGGTACCAATCGGACTGCGAAATAGTGAAGCAGTTTATTTGCTNNCATCTGGCCTCAAGAATGATTGGCGAAGTGATCTCATCCTCCTAGTTTAATACAAAAAATAATCTTGGTTTTGACCATATGCTTTTAACTAGGCCATTTTGTTAACTTACTAATGTTTTCACATTTTACAATAAAAGATGCTAATGAAGTACTACCCGCGGTGATTAAAAAATTCAAGGACATTGTTAACCTAAAAGATCAGGCAGTGTTAATTCAAAGCGAAATAGAAACAAATCCAAAATACACGTCAAACTTTAAAGATTATGTAATTAAAAAGCAAGAACTCAATACTACGATGTCAAATTTTTACAAAGCTATAGAAGATTTAGAAAACATGGGAGTAATGATCAAGAGTATAGAAGAAGGCTTACTTGATTTTCCATCAATCAGATTTAATGAAGAGGTTTTGCTTTGCTGGAAAGAAGGTGAAACTGAAATAAAATTCTGGCATGGTAAGGAGGAAGGTTTTATGGGAAGAAAACCACTTAGTGTAAGTGACGAGTCTTTAGTGTAATTCTACTCAATTTTAACTAACATAGTGAAGATTTTACACAACTAATTTGTGGTTCCATTCATTTTACAATATGTTTAATCTATCCTTATCTCTGGTAATCAGTAGAACTACAGTCTTAGTCTTACAAGCCTTTTGATGATTTTTGCATGGTTGGCTGCAGTACTAGTCGTTATATACAGAAGATGTTTGTTGCCAAGTGGCATTGTAATGCGCTTAATTTTTGCATATTCTGCCAGCACGTATCTTCCCTTACCAATCTTACGAAACAATTTGCTTCGTACCTTCCAAGCTGTCACTGCCAGTCTTAGTGAATTTCGACTTTCCGAAGTCGTCAGAAGATTCTTCACTCCTTTTCTGTGTCCACTGTACTTTACTCTACCATTGGTGTCACAAATTGTGACATACCGAATTGTTGGGCTCATACTCATAATTTTCTTATGCAGATTTTGATAGTTCATGAGAAGTATGATTTTTGATTAATAATAAAGTTTCTTACGTTAAACTCAAGATTTTCAACTTTTTTAGATGATGCTTTTTCAATACCTCAAAAATTTTTCTTTGAATTTTCTATTACGCGGTCTTTGTCGAAGTTTATAATTACAGCAAGGACAGAACAAACCATCCCATTTCAAAAATATGTTGCAAAGATTGCACCTTTTTTGTCCTGTGGTGTATCTGCTACCCCTTAAAGTTCGGTAGGCTTTGTATTTAACGCAAATTTCTCTACATATCACTATTGTTTGCCCCTTTCACCGAAATTCTAGTAAAGGTTTGTGTACAGAGTTTTCGCTTAGAACTTGTTCGTATATGGGAAATGCGACTCTTATTATCAAGAGCATTTAATGATACACGGGTTGTTGAAAAACATATTGTTTAGATTTACCAGATCCTGTGGTTGGTAATAGAAGGAAAAGTAGATTTTTTTATTTATTAAAAATTAAGTTTCATGCTAACTGTTTGTACCTTCTAAATTATATTTCAAGAATTCTGCTTATCTAATTTGTTAAAGAAATAGATCAATCAAGAATTTTCAGCCGAAAAATTGGAATCATTAAAATATCTGCCAATACATGTACTTATCATGCCAGAAAGAACTTTAGGTGATAATCCCTATAATGTGGTACATCAACTAACAAAAACATTAGAGTTCTTAAGTCGTGTCGATAAGTATATCGAGGATGCGGCCAAAACTAACAATGCCAAGTTTGAGGAGATGTGGAAAATAATCAAAACTGACCGAGAAAAACACGCTAGCTTGTTAAAAGAATTCCTCGTCACTGAGATGAAAGAAAACAGGTTCTAACCACGCCCTTCTTTCTTTTTTAGTTATTCAGATCAATCTTCTTACCATACCAGTATCATTACAATAATTCCAAAAACTCCTTTTTTGTGAAACCACAATCAGTTATTATCTATAAAAGTAATCCTTTGCTTGTGTACTGTCTTTGGATATTACAAGATCCTCCTCATAAAAGACAAATTAATTATGAAATCTAGGCAAATAGATTTAGACATAGTGTTCTGATTCTAGTTTCATTTGAAAAAAGATTCAATAGAATTAATACAGCAATTTAACGTTTAATGAAAGCATAGTGTAATGCTGTCTACTTGGTTTAGAGTAATTAGAATAAGATTTCTTCTTTCGTCAGTAATTGCGGTATGTCTTGGTCTTGCCATAAATTGGTGGCACCATCAGACCATAGATGTATTCAGTGCATCTCTAACATTTGCTGGAGTGATAGCGTTACATGCAAGTGTTGATCTGCTCAATGATTATTGGGATTTTAAGCGCAACATAGACACAAAAACAAAACGAACAAATTTTAGTGGAGGCACGGGCGTTTTGCCAGAAGGATTGCTAAAACCAAAGGAGGTGTATGTAGCAGGAGTCGTTGCTCTCATTTTAGGCGCTGCAATAGGGGGATATTTTATTTTTGTAAATGGCGTAATAATTGCAATCATACTTACTTTTGCAATTGTCTCAATTTACTTTTATTCCACAAGGATAGTCGATTCAGGTTTAGGCGAACTGTTTGTAGCAATAAAAGGAACAATGATCGTACTTGGAGCATATTTTGTCCAATCATCTGAGATTGTGACAGAATCAGTTCTTGGAGGGATAGTTTTAGGAGTTTTATCTTCGATGGTGCTTTTTGTAAATTCATTTCCTGACTTTGATGCTGACAAGGCTAGCGGTAGGAGGACTCTTGTTATTTTACTTGGAAAAAAAAGAGCTACAAGTATTATTTGGATCTTTTCTTCAATAGCATATGGAGTAATCATAGTAGGAGTAGCAACTCAGACTTTACCAGTTTTTTCTTTGATCACATTGTTTACTATTCCACTTTTAATAAAATCAGGACAGGAATTAAAACAAAGTTTTGATAATATAGAAAAACTGGTGCCTGTGATGAGATCATGTGTATTGTATAGTAGAATAACTGGAGTGTTATTGGTACTGAGTTTTCTTTTTAGTATAACACAGTACAATTAAATCAAGCAAATAAAAAATCACACCATGATTACAGGTCATGTAACTTCTGAAGGAACTGCAAACTTTGCAACAAAAAATCAAACAGTAGAAAAAAACCACTATAAACAATTTTTAGGATTAACACTTTCATCTATAGGAATTGGCACATATCTTGGAAATGCAGATAATGCAACAGATATTCTTGTAAAAGACGCCATCAAAAAGTCAGTTTTATCAGGAGTAAATGTAATTGACACCGCCATAAACTATCGCTCCCAAAAGGCTGAGAGATCTGTGCGAAAAGCAGTTTCTGAACTTATTGAAGAAAGTAAGGTGAAAAGAGAAGAACTGTTTATCAGTACAAAAAACGGATACGTTACTAACGATGCAGATGTAAAGGAAGAATTTTGGGAATACATCAATAATACACTAGTCAGACCAGGCATAATCAAGGCAGGTGATATCTCATCAGGATACCATTGTATGACCATACCATATCTTGAAAATCAGCTCAAAACAAGCCTGAAAAATCTGGATTTTGAGTGTATTGATTTGATGTATATTCATAACGCTGTGGAAGGTCAACAAGATATTTCAAAAGAAGAATTTATGAAAAACCTCAAACTAGTTTTTGAGTTTTATGAAAAACAAAGAAAAGAAGGCACGATCAAATATTATGGAATGGCAACTTGGGATTGTTTTAGAGTACCAAAGAAAAATCCTCAATACATGTCGTTATCAGATATATTAAAACTTGCAAAAGAAGCAGGAGGAAACGAAAATGGTTTCAAGTTCATTCAACTTCCATACAATATGTATCTTGACCAAGCATTGACAATACAAAATCAAACATTCAATGGAAAAGAAATTTCCATATTGGATGCATCAAAAAACCTAGGAATTGGTGTTTTTGCAAGTGTTCCACTCATGCAATCAAAACTTCTTGGTCCAAATGTGATACCAGAGTTTGGCGGACTAAAACCAGCTCATCGCGCACTACAGTTTGTTAGATCAACTCCTGGAATAATAGCACCACTAGTTGGTCAGAAATCAAGTTCACATGTTGACGAGAATCTTGAATTGGTGAAAGTTGCACCAATGTCTGAATCAGAATTTAATCAACTTGTTACAAGTCTAACTTCATAAATGTAAAGAATAAATAGAAACTTACATTGCAGTGTCGTATGCCAGTGGATCCTGTTTGTGGAATTGAGCTTGACGAAAGCTTGGCTCTAGTTCATGAACATGATGGGAAAAAATATTATTTTTGTTGCCATGGCTGCAAAAGGATTTTTGTTAAAAAACCAAACAAATGGAAAAAGGACTAGACAGGAAAACTGCCACACATGCGACAAAAATGTGAATCCGATTCTATCTCACCTTGACATTCTGGGCACCTGTATTTTGAAGATCCCAAAAGATATGGAGGATCGAAATATTTTCTATAGAATTCATAATAATATAGTGATTCTTTAGAATTTAGTTTGACTTTGTCTTTTTCTAGATATAACTTGGCTTTTGACTCAAACGTTTCGTCTTTTATGCTGTTTTCAAAAAATGTTGTCAAACTGTTTGTGCCAGAACCATCTTGCATTGGAGACTTGTCTCTCCAAGCAATTGATTGCGGAATAATATGTTCAAACGCTTTTCGTAAGACCCATTTTCCATATTTTTTATCGTTTTCTTCATGAACCTTTAGATCTACCGGAATAGATTTCGCATAATTAGAAACTTTTTCATTAAGAAAGGGAGATTCGATGCCAACACCTAGTGCCAAGCCTATTTGTTGTGTTGGGAAATGCATTATTTTCCATATTCTTTCTAAATCTTTTTGTAATTCTGTACTCTTTTTCCTTAAGAAAAAGCTATAGCCAGCAAATAACTCATCACAGCCATCACCAGTGATGATGCTAGTGCACCCATTTTCTTTTGCCGTCTTTATGACCAGATATAAAACAATAGAGTTTCGTATTTCGATATGATTGAAGTTTTTCAAGATCTTAATTGTCTCTTCAATCGAATACATGAGATCCTCAATCGTTGCATTTTTTATGTATAGTTTTAATCCAAATTCTTTTGCAACAAATTGTGAATATAGCAGATCAGAGGCGGGAAAATCTTTAGCCACCACAGCAATTGCTTTAGTGTTTTTTTTCAAATAATATGCAAGTATNNATTGATAAAATAAGTTATCTAATGGATCAAAGATGAAAGTTGTAAAAAATCATTCCAGAAAATTAGGTCAAGCTTATTGGTAGGTTTAAATATTTTCAAGGCGCTAGTTTTTTCATGCTTCTTCCAGCAGAGATAGAAACTAAGACGTTAATTCCAGCGTTACGTGCTATCTTGGCAAAAAAATTGATGGAGATGTACAACATACAGGAGGAAGACATATCAAAGATGCTAGGTGTGACACAAGCTGCAATAAGTAATTACATCAGAGGAACAAGAGGAAATCCTGAATTAATAATTAAGCTTCTTTCTATTAAAGAAGTCTCTGACATGATTGATGAAATTGCAAGCAATCTCTCAACAAATATGGCCTACACACCTGCCAGCCTTTCAAAATTTATTGGTTTGTGTAACTACATAAAATCAAGTCTTTTAATTTGTGACATACATCACAATTTGGAAACAAACATCGATGAAGCAGTATGCAAAGAATGTGAGAACATGCTTCTAAAAGGACCTGGAAGTTCTTTTTAATTTAATTTCTTTGCAAGAATGATTTCTATCGTTGAAATAAGTGTCATGCCATATTTTCCTGTTCCATTTTCGCTATCAACAATAATATCGACAATTTTTGATGTGCCTTTCATCATTTTCTCAGTTATGACATTAGCTACTCCCACCGCTGTCGGAATGTCGTCTCCTTTGGCTTTTAACACAACTTGACCAGCGCTTCCAAGAATAGTCAATATATCAATTGCGCACTCCATTATTGGCTGCCTTTGTATCAAGATGATCCTTCCTTTATTTGAAAATGAGTGATCATTAGTCAGTTGTGTCTTTACATCTTCCACACTCAAAATGCTCAATCACATCACCCAAAATTTTACATTCTATTAAGTTTTATCGATGATTGGTCCTTTAGTTAAAAAGATCGATCGGGATGTTTTGAAAGTCGCCATTTGGTAGTACTCTTCTTATTGTAATAGGTATAACACGTTTTTCAAGTTCAGCATATGCCAAGTCAAGTGATGTTGCTACTTCCTTTGGAACTGTGATAAATGGAGGCGCTCCAAGTGATAGTTGTAGTGCTCTAGCTCCCATTATTCTTGCTTTTTCGAATCTAGTTAAAGTTGGAGGCCCTATCATTATCTTACCCCTGCCAGTTGTTTCATATTCAATAGGTACATGAATTGGGTCAATTTCAATAATTTCCCTTGCATCAATAATTTTTTGTAATCTTTGTCGCTCTGCAAGTTCTTCTGGAGAGAGTTCACCCTTTTTGAGTTTCTTTGCCTTTGTTGTCTCTTCCCCTTCTTCTGATATTTCCGCGGTTTCTACTGATTCTTCTACAATAATTGGCTCTTCTGGTTCTACCTCTACTGGAACTTCTTCAGTTTCTGCAACAATCTCCTCAGGCTCATCAGACATAGATACCTGCTCTGAACAAACGTTATATAATTCATAATCCTCTCTGTTGAAAATGAGTGCAGGATCTGTTTCTAGAATCGAGGTAAATTTGGAGATAAAAGGTAAATCGCAGTTAAAATGCGAATTAAAACGTCATCTTGCACCAAAAACTGTTGGCACTATAACTAGATCTTTGCCACTTGAGGGAACTATACACATGATGGGAAATAGCTTTGTGTACATAGAAACCAAGATTAACGTTGGTGGAGAAAGACAACGTAGTCAATTCAAAAAAGGAGATATTTCCTTCATGACATCAACTGGTTCGATCTGTTTTTTTCTAAATGATACAGACTCTACAAAATCAATGACTCCAATTGGTACAATTACATCTAATGTAGATGCGTTAAACAACGTAAAACCGGGAGATGTGTTTGTTATAACTCAAGCTGCCGTGTAGATGTGATGACCGCTATAGCCGCCTATTCTTTTGACGGCACCATTTTTCAATAGTTTTTGTAAGAATGTATTTGCCGCAGATATTTTAACCCCTTCTTGTCGTGCAACTTCTTGCACTGTGAAAACTTTGGCACCTTTAATAAAGTTCATAGCTTGATTTTCGTTAATTATGACAGAGATTGCTGACTTTGATTTTTGTTCTTTCTTATCTCCTTTCTTTTGCCCGCCCTCTTTTTTCGCTGCTTCAGCTTGTTGTGACTTTTCTGCTTGTGCAGGAGATTGCTTTTTTGCTCCACCCATATCGAGTTTTCACAAAGTCCTATTTATAAACGAACAAGGATCAACAAAATCCTATATATTTGCTAGACTCGGTTTTGTTATGGGATTTGACGTAATCGAGGAAAAAAATCTGAACGATGCCATATCGTATGCACTTGATTACCCACGCGTAGTTTTGACCGAATCAAAACCACTTGCCCCAAATGGTGCAACTCTTCCAGACTTTGCATTTGGACTGTATATTGGGTACATATCAGGAGTTTTCTTTGATGGCTTTTTGAGAAGAAATAAAAGATTTCTTAATGAGGAAGAGATGTCTGGTTTTCATTCCATACTTTTTAAGAGAACGCCAGAGATTTGGTTAAAGATAAAGGTACATCTCCAGTTGGAATAACTCAAGCTTTTATTCCAGAAGCTACAGAAATTCTTCGATGAAGTTTTCTCTTGTCGCAGAAACGCTAAAAATAATGGAGAGTACAACAAAAAGACTAGAGTTAACACAATATCTTGTAGATTTATTCAAAAAAACTCCTCCAGAAGTAATTTCAAGTGTTGTCTACCTATTACAAGGCAAGCTAAGGCCGGATCATGAAGGAGTCGAGCTTGGTGTCGCAGAAAAAATTGCCATAAAAGCAATATCAAAATCTGCAGGGATACCAATTAAAAAAATTGAACAGGGATATCATGAAAGTGGTGATTTGGGACAAGCTGCTGCAAAGATATTGGAACAAAAAACGCAGACCACGTTTCTGACAGAAGATATCACGGTGGAAAGAGTTTATGACACCCTGTACAAAATTGCCGAACTCAAAGGCTCACGCTCGCAGGATATGAAATTAAAGTACATTTCCAGTTTGCTAAATGATGCCAACCCAATAGAGGCAGGGTGTATTATTAAAATAATTACCAATTCTTTGCGTTTAGGCATCGCGGACTATACCATAATGGATTCACTTGCAATTGCATTCACCGGTTCAAAGGAAAATAGATCCATACTTGAACAAGCATATAACGTGTCAAGCGATTTAGGAAAAGTTGCCGCAGCTGCGGCAAAAGATGGAGTTGATGCGATTAAAAATTTCCAAGTTTCAGTTTTCAATCCTATTCGACCAATGTTAGCAGAACGAGTAAAAAGTCCACGAGAAGCTCATGAAAAAATGGGCGCAGAGTTTGCTGCAGAATACAAGCTTGATGGAGAACGTGTACAGGTTCACATGCGTGGAGAAAAGATAATACTGTATTCCCGAAGTCTTGAAAACATCACAAGCTATTATCCTGATATAGTCGAAAAGATTAGCAAGTCACTAGACGCACATGAGGCAATATTAGAAGCAGAGGCGGTTGCAATCAATGATGACACAGGAGAGTTTCTTGCTTTTCAAGAGCTGATGCATCGTAGACGAAAATATAACATTGCAANNAGATGGTAAAAGCTGTCTTGACTTGCCATATAACGAACGTCGAAAAATACTTGAAAAAATTGTAAAGGAAGATGAATTTGCAAAGCTCATGCCTATGACATTAGTAAAGTCAGATAATGAAGTTGAGGACGTACTAGAAAACGCAATTAATGCAGGATGCGAGGGATTGATGTTAAAGCAACTCGATGCATCTTACAGAGCTGGTGCCAGAGGAAGTAACTGGCTTAAGCTAAAACGGGAATATAGGAATGAACTTGGAGATAGCTTAGACCTTGTTGTAATAGGTGCATTTTTTGGACGCGGCAGAAGAACTGGAAGATATGGAGCACTATTACTTGCAACATATGATGATAAAACAGACACTTACCCAAGCATATGCAAAGTTGGTACAGGTTTTACAGATGAAAATCTTGACCAGTTTTATCAGATACTTTCTGACAAAATAACTTTGAAAAAAGATCCTAGAATAAACAGCGGACTTGAAGCTGATGTTTGGTTTGAACCTGAAGTTGTGATTGAGATCGTGGCATCAGAAATTACACTCAGTCCCATACATAAAACAGCAATTGATTCAATAAGAAAGGGAGCCGGACTTGCTCTTAGATTTCCTAAATTTACAGGAAAGATAAGGTTTGAAAAAACTCCAGAAAATGCGACCACTGATGAAGAGATAATTTCACTGTACAATGGACAAAAGAGAGCAGTTCAAGAAGAAAGGCAAAATTACATTTGAGATATCCAAAAACAGCTCATAGTACCTTAGGAAAACTTCACGTAAGGATTATTAGTCGCTCCTCATGCTTTAAAGCCTTACATGTATAGCGGAGAATTAGAAGTTCAAGCGAAACGAAAAGCGCTTGCGGTTTTACAAGATGAAATAAATAGAATCCTTAACTCTGTAAGAGACCTTTCAGTATTGCCTGCTCTTATAATAAAAGGAGATAAGGACGAAGTAAAAGCGTCTCTAGAGCGAATGCGTAGTACAGAAGATGAAGTAGAAGCTCTTCGTCGTAAGATAACAAGAGAAATTGCCGAGGTAGGCGGTCTTATGATGAATAGAGAAAATATCCTACATACTGCGTACACAATGGATGAAATAGCAGGATTTATCACTGGAATCGCATTCAAGCTTTCAAACATCAAGGCTGCTACTCTAAAGAAAAGCAAACTTGACAAAGACCTAACAGAATTAATTAATTTAGTAGTAGATGAAATCTACAAGCTAAACGAGATTGTACGCGCTCTTAATACTAATCCATCGGGAGCTATCGAGCTTGCCCACGAAACCCAGAAAATTGAACGCAACATAGATGACAAGTATCGTGATATGACCATCAAAGTCTTAGACGAGATCACAGTTACAAAAGAATTATTGCTTCTAAAAGACATAGTAAGTGGAGTCGAGGAAATGGCAGACAAATGCCTTGAAGTCGCTGATTCTTTCATATCATTAGCTTTAAGTCTATAACTTGAAAGGCGAATTAATCGAAAACAGAATTGTAGTCTGGAACATACAAGACTCACGNNGTTTACAAATCAAAAAAACAAATTTCAGAAAATGATCTCTTACAGATAGCTAGAATAGAATACCATAACTTTGACAAAAAATATTTAGTCTACAAAGATTTCAGAGATAAGGGATACATAGTAAATCCTGGAATAAAGTTTGGGTGTGATTTTGCCGTGTATCAGAAAGGACCCGGTATTGATCATGCACCATATTTGGTTCAAGTGTATAACACAAGTGACACCATTACTGCTACTGGAGTTGTCTTAGCAGGAAGACTCGCCACTACAGTCAAAAAACAGTTTATTTTGGCAATACCACATGGTAAAGACAAAGTTGATTGTTTAGCGTTAGACTGGTGGCGAGCTTAAAGTTTTTTTATGTGGGATGCTATTTTATCATAGATAGCAAACAGATCTTTTGAGATACCAAACTCGTTATTGTTTTTCCAATCACCATAAATCCTTACACCGTTTTTTGTTGGATCTATCCTGATATGTGCGTCTTTGAATGATTGTTTTAAAATCATATTTGTAAGGTCTGTATCGTTGTTTAGTATATCAGCAATACTTCCTCCTACCCATTGTACACCAACCAGTTTTTTAGATCCAAAATGACCTTTTGTAGTTAGTTTAGTTTCTGTAACAAATCCCTCGTCATTTTCACTTAGATCTTTTCTAACTATAAAATGAGCCTGAAAACGGTCCTGAGTTCCCCAAGGAAGCGGATTTGGATCTTGCAATTTTATCCCTTTTGAATTATCTGTATGATGTCAATATTAGTGCCTTTTACCTCAAGACAGCCCTTGTTTGTAACCATCCTAGGAGTCACAGAAAAATATCTACTATAATAATCGCCTTTTTCAGTTTCGTCGGTAGCAATCTCCTTTGCTTGTGCAGTGATGCCTATTTCTTTTAGAAAATCCGAAAATTCTTCAGGTTTAGTTTTAATTGGAATAGTATCAGGTTCTGAATCGTGCATGCGTGAAGGTAAATTGCCCCCTCAAATAAATATTAGTCTTCAAACAGTTTGCCACAGAATAGATCAATCGGAATAAATAATAGAAAAATAGTCATTTTCTATCAATGTTAAAATTTCAGGGCAAAGTTGCAGTCATTACTGGCAGCGGAACTGGCATTGGTAAAGCCATAGCAACCAAATTTGCTGAAAATGGTGCGAGTGTAGTCATTCTAGGAAGACGAAAAGAACCACTTGAAGAAGCTGCAAAAGAGTTGCAGGATGTAATTACAAACGTGAAAAGTAATGCATTTGTAAAGATTTTTGCCGGAGTAGATGTCAGCGATGAAGTTGGAATCTCATCCATGTTTGACGAATTAAAAAAATCAGTCGGCACTGTAGACATCGTAGTAAACAATGCAGGTGTGTCAGGACCTGTAACATGTTTTGCAAACTCACCAATGACTGAATTTAAAAGTGCAGTTGCAATTCATCTTACTGGAACTTTTTGGACTTCGGTCCAAGCATTAAAAGCAATGAAGGCTGGCTCAAAAATTATAACAATTTCGACTTTCTTTGCTGAAGAAAGACCTCTTGAACAAAGACCCTACAGATTTCGAAGCCCATACACTGCTTCACAGGGTGCTAAAAATAGACTGGCAGAAGCGATGTCTTGGGAGCTCACACAAAAAGGCATAATCTCAATTGCGACAAATCCTGGTCCAGTTCATTCTGACAGAATTTACAAGACGGTATATCCAAAGGCTGCTGCAGAGTTTATGCGGGTAAGTGGTTTTGAGATCTTGACTCCTCAAGAAGTAGAACAAGTAAACAACGAGATACTACCGCTTATGGGTGAAGATGAAAAAACTGTCAAAGAGGGAATTAAAAATGCAACTTCAAAGATGGCAAAAATAAAAGGAATAACCTCAGAAGATGAAATACGGAACCTAAACACAACGATCACTTCGTTGCTTTCAAAGATTCAGCAAATAGCAGAAAAAGTACAACTCAACACAAGCAAAATGATAGCAGATGAACAGTTCTTATCACAGCCACAAGTTGCTGAAACAGTTCTTGCACTATGTGATGACGAAATTTCAAAGATCCTAAATGGAAAGGTAATACCTGGTGATAGAGTATTTTATCCAGTAAAACCTCACATCACATCCACAATACCAGAATCTAAAGCAGATTTTGGTTCAAAAGTAGTGGTTTTTACCGTTGATGCATCAGAAGACTCTGATATTGCAAGAGTAGAGTTTCTTGCTCAAAATATAGAAAAGTCTGGAGGAAAGATTGTCATTCTATTTTCAAAAAATATTCTAAAAGAAAGCCAAGATAGATTATCAAAATTTCATTCACATTCAATTGATCTCACAAACCAAGATGAAGTGATGAGATGGCTCAAGACAGCTACCGAAAAAGCTGGTGCCATATCAATGATAATTCATGTCACAGGCAAAGTGCCGTCATTTCCAAAGATAACTGAGCTCTCAAGATCCCAGTGGGATTCAGTTGTGGACAAATTCATACTAACTCCAGCAATAATAGGACAGGAATGTCTTGGTACGTTTGTTCCAGGTGGTGCCAAGAACCCACCTCTTTTCAAAGGCAAATCTGGGACGATGGTTATAATAGGTCCTGACTTTCCTGTAGGTCCAAAGGTAACAGGTGCAGAAAGAGCCAAAGTAGATGTATTTCGTGGCGCACTAAGACCATTTACAACTACGGTAAATCAAGAATTAAGTGATGTTCTAAAATCTAATGTTAGAATGTTTTTGGTTCTTCCAGGAAGTGTTGATGGTACAGAACCAAACAATGAACGAATTTTTAGTGCAGTGAAATATTTTGCATCTGTCAAAGCCGTTTCTAGTTCTGAAGTAATTTTCTATCCTGATGAAATAAGATCTTGATGAAGAAATTTTCAGAGCTCAACGTGGGCGATGAATTTTTTTCTAAAGGAAAAATCTCTTTGCAAGAACTTGAAAACTATTTTTCCTTTTCTGGAATAAAAAACATATTGTACAAAAACAGTGAAGACTCGAAGAAGATTGTCTCTGGTAGAGCTATACTAGGAAGAATGGAAGGCGAGTTTACTAGATTAAAAGAAATGTATGGGAATTTATTGATTTTTTATGGTATGGATGGGGATCCATTGTGGAAAGGCAGGCATGCTAGGTTTCTAAAGCCACTTTACACCGATGAGATTTTAAAAATGAAGTTTAGGGTATCAGAAAAAACTGATCTCAATGAAAACTATGGTCTTTTGGCTATTGATTTTGAAGGGTCTAAAGAGAATGGCGACTTGGTGGTTGTTGCAAGACGTAACCTATACCAAATCAAAAAGGACCCTCCAATGAATCAATAAGGAGTTTGATTGCGGCTGCAATCATTACTATAGTTACAAGAATCCGTAGTTTTTTTTCTTCTAACTCAAGTGAAAGTCTGCTTCCTACAAGTCCACCACCAAATGCACCTATAGCAAGCAAGAGTGCCTGGTAGAAATCAGGATGACCAAGAAGGGCATGAACTGCCATTCCTGATGCAGAAACAAATAGCAAGATAAATTGTGATGTTGGTGCCGCAATTTTCATAGAGAGACCAACCACAATCACCATCAAAGGAACAAACACGATTCCTCCTCCTATTCCAAATAAGCTAGATATTATTCCCGCAAAGAAACTTGCACCAGTTGCCAATATCATGATTTGTTTTGAAAGGTTGCGTTCTTTTGGTTCGATCTTTCTTCTTAAAAAAATGTAAACGCTAGAAGCAATTAGTACAATTCCAAACAATATCTTAAACGATGATGATGTGATGTCATGTGAAATAAATGCACCAAGTATGGTCCCAGGAATTGCAAGCAATCCAAATTTCAAACCAATTGAATATTCTATTCTTTTTTGTTTTGCGTAAGAAACAGATGATGCAACTGCATTGCTAAAAGCTGCAAAAAGACTGTTGCTTGCAGCNNCCTATCATGGAACCAAGGACACCTGCTGCAAAACCTAACAGCAATAACCATAGATCTAACAATACATACACCAGGCAAACATCTACGGATTAATCGTTACGTCAACCTTAATGGACCTGTTAATACAGCAATATATTTTCCACATCATCTAGCTATTAGCATCTCCCACACATATCCTTCTTTTGTAGTTGTTAACTGAATTTGCATGTGTTTTGATGCAAGTGAGATGGATTTTGACTCGCTATGGGATTTGCTCCCACTGATATGAAAATCACGCAAAGCGTCAATCCAATTTTCAACCGCTCCATATCCATCAGGTTTAATATCATCCCAACAATCACACACGAGTTCTTTTGTGACTGTTCCAAAAACAGTCTTTATTTGATTCATATTGTCTAACGCAGGATTCGATTGCAGTACAACTAGAACTAATTTTGGCGCATCGGGAGAACCTATCATGTGAATATTGCCAAAAAAGTTTCCATTTGGATCTTTTATTTCTGTAGACGTGCAATATTCTACAAGTTTTTGCTTTTCTGGATCGCTAAAGAATTTACACCATTTTTCTATGTCTTGTTGTTTTAGGAATCTAAGTGGAGACGACATTGTGATTCCTTGTGACTGTAAACTTTGTTTCAAAACAGAATTAGCTTCGTCATAAGTGAAATCTAATGACAGTGAATCTACTTTTGGTGTTTCAGATTTTCCGTTATATGATATTACAAATATTATTACAGCAATTATAGCCGCAACTCCAATTCCAAGAGTGAGATATTTTCTAGACTTCATAGTTTGTAAAGTTTTTTATTCTTTAATAAAGCAATCTTGGATCAACACTAAATTCGCTCAATCTTAATTAATACCGTATGATGTTTGTTGACTGTTGCGAATAATATTATGTGGATTTGGTGTAGTGGGCCAGAATTTTGCCAAGCTGTTGCTCTCAAGATCTGAAGATCTGTATGCCAAACACGGTCTGAAACCCAGGATTGTTGGAGTATTTGATAGTACAGGTTCAGCTGCATCGTCAGCAGGACTTGATCTAAACAGATTACTTGAGATGAAAAAAAAATACGGTAGCATAAAAAAATATCATAACAAGGAAAAAGATGCAAACGGTCTTGAAATGATTAGTGGTCTAGAGGCCGAAGTTCTCATAGAAACCACCACGAGTAATTACAAAGATGCAGAACCTGGTATGTCGCATATTGTCAATGCAATGAAAAATGGTTTGCATGTAATTACTGTAAACAAGGGCCCGCTTGCTCTTGCCTTTCCATCGTTATTTGAACTTGCAACATACAATCAAGTATTGTTAAGATTTAGTGGAACAGTGGGTGGAGGGACACCAATTTTAGATTATGCAAAAAATAGTTTGAGAGGTGAAAGAATTGTCTCGTTTGAAGGCATACTTAACGGTACAACAAACTATATCCTAACAAACATGGCAAATGGCATGACTTTCAAGGCAGCGCTTGCTGATGCAAAAAAGAAAGGGTATGTAGAGGCAGATCCTTCCCTAGATATTGATGGTTTTGATGCTGCCGCAAAGCTTGTCATTCTTGCAAATTGGATAATGGACATGAAAGTGACCATAAAAGACATTGAACGAAAAGGAATTAGTAGCGTAACAACAGCTGACGTCAAAAAGGCTGCTTCGAGAAAATGTGCTGTGAAGCTGATTGCATCGTGTGATAGAAAATTAGTTGTTGCACCAAAAGAAATTCTACTTGATGATCCCTTGTGTGTAAATGGCACTTTAAATGCAATCACATTTAACTCTGAACACTCAGGTCAGCAAACCATAATTGGGCGTGGTGCAGGTGGAATGGAAACAGCAAGTTCCATACTACGAGACCTTTTGGATATAAAACAGGAAATATCAAGAAATTGAAGTCAAACTTGTTATCGAAAAGTACAACTGCGGAAACATTAGAAAAAATTTCTTCGCAATGGAGCATAGAATTACCAAAAGTAAAAACTCTTACCATTCACGAAATCGATGATGATGCAAGTTTAATAACTGGGGATGGTCTTTCTGCCATAAAATTAGGTGAAACATATATTCCATTTTTATCTGAAACTGGATTGCTTGAAAGGTTTCCAAAAATTGTAGTTGACATGGGTGCAGTGAAATTTGTTTGTGATGGAGCAACAGTGATGAGGCCAGGCGTTAAAAACTATTCAGAGTTTGAAGAAGATCAGATAGTATGTGTTGTGGAAGAATCGCGTAACAAATTCCTAGCAGTAGGTAGATCACTTGTATCAAGTAAAGAGATGGCCACTATGACAAAAGGCGAGGTAGTAAAAAATTTGCATTATGTTTCAGACAGGTTCTGGGAATCAGCAAAAAAGATAAAGAGATAGCTAGATTTTTTGAACAAGTTTAGATTTTCGTACTAGTATAATTACTAACATTATTGAGATCATAAGAATAGTCAATGTAAGAATTCCAAATTCTGGTACTGCATAAAAAGTTAAAGATTCATCGTTTTGCCCTGTCCAATTTTCCCTATCTTTTGGCAGCCCCATCCCAAGGATCGTAACTTGCACATCAACTGGGTCATCTGAGAATAATGGTCTTGTCCAATGTTCAGCCATACCCTTTTCTGCGTGTTGTGATTTTACAACCAAAAATTCTTGCTGGTTTTGGGTGACTCTCAGGTCATAGTTTACGTGTTTGACTAGTTTATCTTCAAGATCATTAAAAATTACATTTATTCCCATGTATTCTCCTGAAGTGGCATCTGTGGTTTCTATTTTAACTAGAATTGTCCCGTCAGAAGACATCTTTGTTATAGAATTTGATTTTTCAGAAATTCCTGCAGGAGTTGGGTCCACTTGTCCTGACTGAGCCTCTTTTTCGCTTTCCTCAATTTCTAATTCTACAAAATATTTACTTTGTTCAACAAGTTTTTTAATTCTGTCATCACCTTTGTATTGCCAAATTTGATCTTCGTATAAACTTGCGCAAACCCTAGCCTCAATACTATAATGGTAGTTTTCTAAAAACCAACTCAAACCTAATGTTTTGTATTGTGGATAAGCCTCATGACACCATTCTATGTCATTCTCTGTTAATGCACCATTACTGACAGTAGCATTAACAGAGAATGCGCCAGATAACATAATCATACTTATTGAAAGGAGTACCAGAAATTTCAATACACGGCTAGAAACACAAATGATACATAAGTCTGTCTGAGAAATTATTTGTAATCTATTTTTCTGTAAATTCTCTAATTCCGGTTTTGTCTGCCACAAGCACGTCAATTCCATCACCGCTTGCTGTATCTCGCATTATTGCAGATCTTATTGATTTTATTGCTAATGCAACTGCGTCTTTTTCTTTCATTGCTGTCTTGAATTCTTGATCTAAAACTCCCAAAGCCATCTCAGCTCCAGTTCCTACCGCTGCATAATCATCTGGAAGTACTGAACCAAGTGGATCAAGTGTGTAAATTGCGGGAGCGCCATCAACTCCACCTACAATAACCTGAGTGAGCAAAGGATAGTATCGTCGTTCATACATTAGAGATGACATCATTTTTGCTACTGAATTTGGTGGGATCTCACGCTTTAGCTCCATTTTTCTAATCTTCGTCAGTGCCCTCATCTGCATTGCCAAGACCTGCATGTCTGCAACCAATCCAGCACAACATGCTCCTACAAAATCCGTGATCTTGAATGTCTTTTTGGTGGTTTTGCTTACAAGGAAGTTTCCATATGCTATTCTTTTTTCACTTGCCATAACCACTCCTCCGTCATACGTAATACCAACTGCTGTTGCTCCTGGCATGTATACATAAGCCATAAATGCACTTTCTAGGTGAGGACAATAAAGGCCTTTCTATGAAGCAAATTTGTCCATAATAAGACAAATGCATTTTGTGGTTTTCTTTAGCAGATCGATTCTTGCAAATTCATTTGGGGAATGGATCCTAGAAAAGATGTATGTACACCCAACAGATATTGATGGAACAGCCAAAATTTTGGCAAAGGAGTACATAGGCCCAGTTCCTGCAGAAGATACACTGATTATAGATTTTCCAAATGATTCGTTCGCAGCTTCTTTTACCTGCGAAACAAACGGATCTGAAATTTTTGTTCTGGATGCCGCTTCTCCATGAATCATGGTTACTTTGACATCTCCAAATCCTTTTGATCTTAGATGTTGTTCTAGTCTTGCCAGTTGTTTTTTTGGATCCATTTTTGGCACTAGCCTGAAATCAATTTTCACAAGCGCATTTGCAGGCAGAACAGTTTTTGCCCCAGGACCAACATATCCAGAGATGAATCCTGCTATATTGCATGTTGGTTCTCCAACCAGAGCCTTTTTGACATCACGTCCTTTCTTGTTCGCAACAAATTGCTTTATTCCATATTCTTTTTTGAATGAAGATTCATCAAATGGTTCTGAATTTATTAGTTCCAGTTCTTTTTTTGTAAATGGATCAACCTCTTTATACCAATCTTTGATTAGTATTTTGCCATCAGAATCACGAAGAATCTTTAATGCCTCTAAAAGTCTCCAAGACGGATTTTTAATCAAGACTGCAAGACTGGAATGAGCATCACGTATAGATTCGGTTACCGAAAGTTCCACGTAAAGCAATCCTTTCATGCCAAGACTAATTATTGGCCGATTTTTTTGATCAACATAGCCAAATTCCCATATCACGCCATCACAAGCAAGTTTATTTTTGTATTTTTTTAGATATTGTTCTACATGCATACTTCCAATTTCTTCTTCACCTTCAACAAAGAATTTTACATTGCAAGGAACATCACCGTGAACCTTTAGGTATGACTCTACTGCCTTTATTCTGGTAATCAATTCGCCTTTATCATCAGAAGAACCCCTTCCAAAGATCTTGTTTCCCTTTATTTTTCCACTAAATGGTTTATCATCCCACAATTCAAATGGTTCAGCAGGCTGTACGTCATAATGGTTATAAAACAAGATCGTTTTTGATTGGTTTTGTTTTGACTTTACTTCACCATAAACAACAGGCGGGATTTTATTACCAATGCGTAGTATTTCTGATTTTATTCCAGAACGACTCATTATTTTTGCAACAAGTTCAGCACATTCCTCTAGACATTCATTTTTTGCAGAAACACTTGGTTGTCTGATCAAAGTTTGAAGATCTGTAATCAGACCTTTCATGTTTTTATCTACATGTTGAAGTACTTTCATCAAAATCACTTTACTCTATCAAAAGGTTTCATTGCATCTGGGATAAATTCTAAGAGATCAGTTGCTACAATATGCAAACCGTATTTTCTTTGTGCTAGAACCCCTGCTTTTCCATTGACAAACACGGCTGCCGCGGCAGATTCTAGTGGGTTTTTATTTTTTGATAACATTCCTGCGACCAAACCAGATAGTACGTCACCTGTTCCCCCCACAGTCATAGCAGGAGTATTTTTCACATTTAGGAATGTTTTGTTACCATCTGACACTACATCTGTTGGTCCTTTTAACAATACTGTAACAGAATTTTCTCTTGCGTATTTTTCAACTAACGAAATTCTTTCCTTTTTAGAGTCAGATGGAAGTTCACCAAACAATCTCTTAAATTCACCCCCATGCGGGGTAACCACGACATTTTTATTTTCAATCACAGACAAAATATCTGGAACCAATGCGCTTGCATCAAGTGACAATCTGACACCCATATCCAATAACGACTTTACAAGGAGTTTTAGTGCTTCAATATCTTGTACCCCAAGGCCCATTCCTATTGTTGCAGAATCAAGATCTTTGGGAATTATTCCAAGAAGTTTATGTACTGCTCCTCGGGTAAGTTTTGCATCAACTAGTGGCAAAACAATAAGATTTGGTGTTGCTGCGCGTGTTACACCTGCGTTAATTTTTGGTACACAAGTGTAGACCAAATCTGCTCCACATCGTAGTGCCGCAATAGAAGAAAGTATTGGTGCACCGTGGTAAATGTAACTTCCTCCCAATACCAAGACTTTGCCATTATCTCCCTTTCTTGATGCAAATTTTCTTGGCGGAATAAAGTTTCTAATCATCGATACTTTTAGTAACTTTGTCATCAATAACGATAATTTCCCGTTTAGGGGAATAAACTTTCCTGAACTGAGAATAAAAAATGATTGATTTTATCCTTGTTTTTGATAGAATGTTAGCAGAAAGTGATTAGATTTAGATTTTGCTGATAAATTGCAACTAAAACAGAATATTC